>DATKMQ010000124.1 GCA_035541755.1 Syntrophorhabdaceae bacterium | reverse complement strand
AATGCCCTTGTCCAAATATTCGGCAATCTGCGGATGTCGGGTGGGCAAGCGGTTTGGAGTGTCTGCATCCGGGTGCACGTTTCTGTACACTTACGCACAGGTGTGTTCCACAAAATAACACACTGTGCCCGTTGAGAGCATCGAAGAGAAAGTTTCTTTGCGTAATCCACAACCCGACCAAAAAGGTTGGATGCTCTAATTGTAGGTGGAACGCACATTCGCTTCCTTCCTGAAGCCCTCCACCCGCAATTCTTCCGAAGCTGTGAAGATTTCAAGGGGTAATCGATAGTCGGATCGACCATTTTCTCCTTGAAATCCAGCTTCAATTACGGGAGAATGGATACCAGAAGACAAACCATCATAGAGAGGCAGGTCACCATAACCGGTGCCCACAGCATATGGACCACTGCCGGGAACATGAGCCTCCTCTTGTAGAGATCGAGAGTGGTCATCTCCTCGCCTGTCACCTGTTATCGAAGCTGCTCATGTAAGGGGAGAATGGCCCGCGAGAGTTATCAAAACCAAGGTGCCTTCACAGGGCGAATTCAACGAGGAGGTTGCGTATGAGCGGATATCACAAACGTAGTCTCGACCCTTTTCCCGTGCAAAAACTTACACGGGTCGATCGACCCACGACAACGATTCAGGATGAAAAGGTTCAGAGGGTAAGTCAATCGGATGCGGGCTTCATGAAGGCTCGCAGAGGACTGTATGGCTCCACCCTTCAGAGGGAAGTAGGCCGTTTTGTGCCGAAACACCCTATGTCGGGCGCCGAGAACTGGATGATGGGGAAGATGGTGCCCCTCGTGGACGGGATGGTCGCAGCCCACAAGGCCCCGATTCCCGATGATCCGGTTCTCCTCACCCGGCATATCAAGGAGGCCGCGTACTTTCTCAGGGCCGATGCCGTCGGGGTCTGCGAGCTCCCTCCTTATGCTGTCTACTCCCATAATTTCGATCCCAAGAACCCGGACTCAAATGGGATTCCGGTCGAGCTGAACCATAAATACGCCATCGGGATTCTCATCGATCAGGACTGGAGGACTGCCGAGGCTTTTACAGGGCATGACTGGATAAGCAATGCTATGAGCATGCTCGCCTATTCCAACTCAGGGTTCATCGCCATAATCCTCGCTGAGTACATTCGGCGGCTCGGCTACCCGGCGAGAGCTCATTACGCAGCAAACTATCAGGTCGTGCTGCCTCCGATTCTCCTGTGGGCCGGGTTGGGGGAAATGTCCCGGATCGGGGATTGCATCGTACATCCGTTCCTCGGACCCCGGTTCAAGGGAGCGGTGGTGACCACCGATCTTCCCCTTGCACCTGACAAACCCATCGATTTCGGATTGCAGGATTTCTGCTCGAAATGTAAGAAGTGTGCCCGGGAATGTTCCGGAGGTGCGCTCTCCGATGGCGGCAAGGAGATGTACAATGGGTATGAGAAATGGCCTACGGATGTTGAGAAGTGCACTAAGATGCGGGTGGGGAACCAGAAAGGCTCAGGCTGTGGGACGTGCATAAAAGTTTGTCCCTGGAATAAACCCTACACTCCTTTTCACCGGGCCGTGGGCTGGGCAATGCGGAAGTCGTCGCTGGCACGAAGCCTCGCCATCCGGGGTGACGATCTGATGGGATATGGCAAACCGGATTACAGCAAGAAGTGGTGGTTCGATTTGGAAGACGTGCACGGAGACGGGATTCTTACAATGCCTGAAGTGAGAGAAAGAAGAACATGATGGGACAAAGCGCGCACGGGGGTTGAAAAAATAATCAAAAGTTATTGGACAAAATATGCTCTTATGTCCAGTGTAAACCCAACAATGCTCTATAGAGCGGCTTTTTTCCTTGCGATGGGAAATGGAAATATTAGACAAAATGATGGAAGATAGGAAGTATCTATTTCTCTTCCTAGATCCATTGAGTTTTCGATCTGAGATCGAAACCGCGCAACGGTTGATGGTTATCTCGAGGTTTCGGTGCGAAGGTTCTCAGCAATCCCATACAAAGTTTCACAGACGGTCAGAGTTGACGGACGTGCAATTCGTCAATTTCATGAAAACTATTGAATACGCGCGAGAACTGCGAGCGAGAAAGCGGGCAGGAAAGAGAATGCTCCTGAAACTAGCAAGGATTAGAAATAGATTTGGGGGAAGTGGTCAATATAAACCTCTTTTTTGTCGTGTCAATAGATTCTTCAGGTATCTGTTTAATGCTCTATCCTCCTTGTTGGTTAGTAGAAGGTAATCTTTAACCGAATTCTAGGTCATAGAGAATCTTTAATCCCTTGCATTCACCCTTTGTGTCTGATACCATTAGAAAAAGCAATGATGCTGATGGGCCAACGTAAAGGAAGATTAGTGATTCAAAAGCTCACCTTTCAAGTTTGATGATTTTATCCGCACAATATGGGAATTGAAAGTGAACGCAGATGAACTGAAGAAGCTCGAAGAAACACTTTGGAAATCGGCGGACACGCTTCGGGCCAATGCTCGATTTTCAAAAGCTGAAAGAGGATTTCAAGACGAAGGAATATAAGAACATTGAGATTGCCGATCTGAGGGCCTTTATCGAAGGCAAGATAGAACAGATGATCGCCCGGAACTCGACACGGGCCGACTTTGCCCAAAAGCTACAGGAGATAATCGACAGATACAACGCGGGTGGCTCTTCCACGGAAAACTATTTCGATGAGCTTGTGAAGTTTACCGAGTCTTTAAAAGACGAGGAAGAACGAGCTGCCCGTGAGGGTTTGTCGGAAGACGAGTTAGAAATCTTCGACATCTTGAAGAAGGAAAAGATGACAAAAGACGAGACCCAGAAAGTAAAACTCGCCGCGAAGTCACTCCTTGAGAGACTGACCAGGGGAAAGCCCAAGGTCCTTGTTCAGGACTGGTACAAAGATAGCCAGACACAAGAAAAAGTAAAGACTGCGGTTGAAAAAGTATTGGACAAGGCCTTGCCGGAGAGCTACGACAAGGAGTTATTTCAAATTAAGCGCGACAATGTATACGATCTGATCTACGGGTATTCATTGAGAAAGATGAAGTGGGCAGCGTAAAAGCCCGCAACTTTCTCGGAGGTGTTCATGGCACACTGGTCTGAATGGCTATCTTTCCCAAACCCAAAGAAACAAGAATATCTTAACGCCCCCATAGGCCCAGGTGTATATAAACTGAGAAATAAACGAACCGGGGAATGGGTTCTCTTTGGAAGGAGCAAGAATGTTGCACACCGGATGACGTCCCTCCTTCCCGTACCGTTGGGAACCGGGACAAGACGGAATCAACTGAAGCGTGGATACATTTTGAACCACATAGCCGATATCCAGTACTGTACGCTTGCGTGCCTGAGCGAAGAAGAGGCAAAACTGGAGGAAAATAAATTACAAAAGTCTGGAGAAAATTATTTGTTCCCTACGTGAGAGACTTCGTAGCTTTCTCTCTCACGGGACGGAAAGCACGAGACGACCGGGGTGAAGCTGTGTCACGGCGCAGCACCTCATAAAGTTTCTTGCTGAGGGGCCGACCCCCTCATTTGATGAAGGTTTAGCCGATCTGACTCTGCCTGTTGAGGTGCAGCGGTAATCCCTCTCTTGCAAAGGGGAGAACAAAAGAGAGTGATCCAAAAATGTATCATAGGAGGCCAGGGGAATGAACTGGTACGAAGTTTTTCGGCGTCTGATCAGTCAAGGGGACGGAGGAATGACGTCGTACGAAACTTGGAGCCTGATCATTCAAATCGCGGCTTGGGTGGCTACGCTTTTCCTTGCTTTTATCGCAATCTGGGGTGATCGTATCCGGTCGAAGTGGTCTGGTCCCAAACTGAGGCTCTTCGTCCTGAATTCCACGGGAGAAGTCAATCCATCGAGCGATGGTGCTCCAGTACGGTATTACCATTTGAGGGTGACTAATGATCGAAAGGGTGCCCCTGCTCGCAACGTGCGGGTAATGCTTACGAAGATATTGCAACTCAAGGTGGGTGGTAGGCCAGTGGATAGATCTTTTAGTGGTCCGCTCCAACTTACCTGGCAGTTTCCTGCATTCCACCCACAAACATCGTCAATCGGCCCTGACGACGTATGCGATTTGGGCAATATAATGCAAGGGAGGTCATTCGCTCTCACACCGTACGTTGTGCCAAACAATTTTGCTGGATATGTTGGTGCCAACGAAGAGATCTTAGTAGAGGTGGTCGCGATTGCCGACAACGGCCAATCGGAACCGATCAACATTAAGATCGCTTGGGATGGAGGCTGGAGCGATGATGATGTTGAGATGCGCCGTCACTTAGTCGTTAAATGACGTAAGATACTTTTGCTCCTTTTTTGTCAAGTAAAATTGACTATAGATCGTCATCGTTTTTGCCCCCCCTTTTTTTGCAGATGTCCAATATTGAGAGGCCCTTCTTTATTTTCGTATTCCCATAGCCTACCGACCCATTATTCGGCCACTATCTTGTCTTTCTTGTACTACTCATCGCGAAACGCTGCGCGCCGACACGAGGAGTCAATCCTATTTGACAAAAGGGGGTCAAAAGTATCTGACAATCTACATATTATAATTATGGGAACTGCTACAACGAGGACAGGACATCTTTGGCCGATTCTAGTTCTCCCGGCCCGGTTCGCCCCTCTCCGGCATTTCCGGGGAGTTTATCACTCGATCAACAACGTATCCGAAATCCGATCTCTTTTTAAGTAGTTTAGCGTCCGGGAAGTGGATACTTCTTACTCGATGCCCGGCGCCCAGACAAAGAAGAAAGTCACGGAACTCCTCATCACGAACTACTTTGTCAACCAATCCTTCCTGAAGTGCAAATTCCTATTTATCAGAAAGCGTCTAACTTTTTCGAGTGGTATCTTTTGTCGGGTCGATAATTTTATACTTGTAATCACGTCTGTATTGCAGGAGAATGAAGTAGTAACGGTGGGAGAGGATTCGATAGTCCGAGGAAGCAACTGATGCAAATCAAACGGATCAAAATCACTAATTATCGGTGTATACGGGATCTCGAATTCGTCCCTTCCAACCATAACGTCATCATAGGCCAGGTTAATGTGGGCAAGAGCACCCTCCTCAACGCACTGGCTTTGGTTTTAGATCCTGATGTAGGAAGGAGGTACAAGCCTATCGACGAGGCGGACTTCTTTGAAGGCCGTATTCGAGACAACGAGGGTAAACCTCTATCCATACAAATTGAAGTGACACTAGTTTACGAGCTGCAAGAGGAACATAACTATTTTCTGGACGAGACAGAGCTATGGGATGAGAGGGACCAAAAGATCATAGAAGATTCAGGTAATATCGCGGTTCTTGACGACCCCAGAAACCTGTTTGCGCTTCGAATTGGATTCGAGGCAAAATTTGATGAGAAAGAAAAAGATGTTGTGTATCGATGGTTTTATCCGAAATACTCTTCGGACGATCCACAGGGACAAAGAATATGTAGCAGATCTGAGAGGGAAAAGGTAGGTTTCTTCTTAATACCCGCAGAGAGGAACGTCGACAAGGCCCTTAGTTTCACGCGCTACTCTGCTTTAGACAAAGCCCTTCGTGCTGACAAGATTGTCCTTGACGAAGAACTGGGAAAGATAGTCGAGCACACCCGGGGAGCCGGAAACCACCTTTTTGATAACGAGGATTTTGAAAAACTTATAAAAGAAATAGAATTACGTGTAGAGGTGATGCTTGCACTCGACCCAAACGCTAGCCGGAAACTAAGTTTCGAAGTCTCTGAATTAGGACACTACGATGTGATGAATATTCTCAAGGCGTTTGTATTGCCGCAGGGTTCGTCTCGACCGTACCCGGTGGCTAATCAAGGAATGGGAGCACGTCAGATCATAACGTTGGCAACTCTTCGGATGCTGGCTGCGCGTAAAGGAAGCTGCATCATCGCGATTGAAGAACCGGAGATTAGTCTGCATCCCGATATGCAAAGGAGCTTGGCGAGCGATTTGGTAAGAAGTCACCGCCAGACTTTCATAACGACCCACTCGGTTCACATTGCCCAGGCAATCGAGCAGAAGCATCTTTTCTTAATGACTGCAGGAAAGGAAGAGCCAAGCCAAGTTCGTCCCACCTTGCCTAGCCCAAGTCGGAACCTTTCGGCTGGCACAATCAAGTCCGTCCGCCGCGTAAGAGCCTATCACCCATCCGATTTTCTTGATTGTCTCTTTTCATCTAGAGTGTTGCTTGTTGAAGGGCCAACCGATCGGGAAGCCGTTCCGGTGCTCATTCGCAAGGTGAGCGCGAGTCCTGGAAGGCCCTTTGATTTAGATGGCCTCAGCATTGGTGTTTTTCCGTGTGACTCAAAAGCGGAAATTTCTAAAATAGCTCCCTATTTTAAGGCATTGGGTAAGCCGGTTTATGGCCTAGCCGACAGGGAAAAAGGCAGCGCCTCGGAAGACACGAAAATTGAACGTGAATGCGATTGTGTGCTTTTCTGGCCAGCCGGGACTGCCATCGAGAAGGTCCTTTTGATGAAAATTACTGCCGAAACAGCAGCAAACTATATAGCTGACGTGACGGACATGGGAGAAACGTACTTCCAAGACTCGAGAACAAGCGAGAAAGGCTTCGATGGGCAAAAGGCCGATATCGTGGGATTTCTGAAAAAGAGACTAGCTCACCGCCAGTTTGCTGAATTCATCCCACACTCTGAGATCTCCGATCTGATCGTTGTCTTAATCGATAAACTTACACTGATCTGCTCTGGCCAGTGCAGTTCACGCAGGGTTAATCTTGATGCGAAAGCCGATAGTTGAGCAGGAAAGAGTGATCGACTGTCAAGACTCGGCTTTCCTTGTCACCTCTCGACCAGGAAGAGGAAAGACAACCGTCGCTCTTTGGTTCGCCGAGAACCTTATACGACGTGGAATGATCGGTCCTACGCAAAGAATTCTCTTTTTAACATTTTCTCGTAACGCTGTGTATCAGATATCCACGGCGAGTGGAAGCTTGTTAGAAGAAGCCACAAGATCCCGCATTGACATCGCAACATATCATTCCTTTATGTGGTCGTTGTTACAGAATTTCGGCCGCTATGCTGGCTTGCCACGCCAGTTACAGTTGGTATGGGACACAAAGTCAAAGGCAGCAAGCTACGGAGTGTGCTCTGACAGCGAGAATTTGCCCCGATTCCTTGCCTGCGCAGTAGGGGGTATAACATATGATTGTTTCGCTCCTCTCGCTACCCAATTGCTCGGAAGCGTTCGTTTACGCCAAGCTTTGTCTTCCTTATATCCAGTGGTTATAATAGATGAATTTCAAGACACCGATGACCAACAATGGAAATTCATAAAACTCCTTACATCGTTCAGCCGCCTGTGTTGTTTAGCTGATCCTGACCAAATGATTCATCGCTTCAGGGGTGCCAGGGACACTAGGCTGGATGAGTTTATTGAGCAAAGGCAAGCAAAAGTCTACTCATTGCAAGAGAAATGTCTCAGAACCAATGAGCACGAACTTTTGGATTTTGCAGAAGCTATCTTAGATAACGCCTTAGCGGAGGACAGAGCTTTCGGTTGGAGCAAGCGCTTTTTGAGAGGCTATCCTGGCCCAAATGCTCGGGCTTATTGGTTAAAGCGTGTACTTAAAGAGTTCTACGATGATTACCGAAAAAGAGGGTTTACAGACATGCCCACAGTGGCGATTGCCACTTATGCCAACCAAACAGTAGGCTTAATAAGAACGGAACTCGCAAAGAAAGGCGGCAAAATTGAAAAGAGTTATTCATGTGCCCTTTTAGAATCAGATCACGACCAATCGCTCGATGATCTTACTATTCATCTTGCCTTTTGGATAGCACTCAGACGGGAAGAAGATGTCAAAATCTCCATGAGAATGATCGGTGTGCTGGTGTCACCCGAGGACATCGACAGAGCAAGTGGGGCCGTAAAATTACTATTTGATCCTGAGGCTATACTATCTGGAGAACTAGCCCCTAAACATACTGCCAAGATCGTGAGTCAGACGCTTATCGGATGGAGGCAGGTTCGATCTTCCTGTTTCGATGTCATAAGTGAATCTATCTTCCTGCTTAACCAACTTTCAACCAAGATAGCCCCCCTTGCGAATAAATTGAGAAGTCCTGAAACAAAAGAACGCTTTGGATTTCTCTGTGATCTGGCCAGCACTTGCAACGAAGGTAAGATTGAGGAACAGTTGGGTCGTTTGAAATGGAAGCTAAATAACATTGGGCTTCATCAATCTGTTCTACAGCGGGCGAAACCGATCAGGGGTAGGGTTGTGACCACAACGCACAAATTAAAAGGAAAAGAGTTCGATTATGTCATGCTGGTCGCAATGCCGAAGGAGAAGTTCTATTCCGCTGGTGAGTCGGAAGTAGACGGGCGAAGACTTCTGTATGTCGGACTGACCCGTGCGCGCTATGATGCTCGAATTCTATATATGGCCTCCGCACCACCACAACTCTTCGCTCTCTTACACAACAATACACAACTGACCACCATGATAATCAATTAGCCCTACAGATAAAAGTGCTCGACTTCTGCGACCCATGACCGCTACCGGGGGTGCATCAATCGATACTCAATACGATCCTACTGATTACAACCCTGTTTCTGTTTTCAAGAACGCGCCCTAAAGACTAAAACCTTTGGATTCGTAGTAAGCTGTATCTCAATAGAAGAAACTTTCGGTTTTTCTACATAAGGAGACTCTTGATGAGCCTTCTTCGTGGAGAGAAAACATGGGGGTATTTGTGGGGGTATAAAGAAATAAAATGAATTATAAAACTTAAATATATCAATACTATGAACAGGCAATTATATTCCCGCCGCCTCCACCAAATTGATAGATCAATAAAATCCGAAGTGGTACAAAAACCCGTTAGAAATAGCGGGTTTTTTGCTGCCGTCCGCCTGAGGAAGTGTTATGAGATATATCGAAATACGGAAGTTCGGGACTGTGTCTGGTGGTGGTCTATGGGTCGCGAAGAGAGTTCCTCCTAGACCAATCACATTGGGACCACGTGTCACCATATGGGCAGAGCAGAACTGATGACAAACAAAGTGGCATAGACTTCATGGCTCGGAGAGGGGCTGACTGTCCAGAAAGAGGTTGACTTTTATACGAAACCTGATTTCCCCATGTCGTTCCTCCGTTTTATCGAGAATGAGGTGTGAACAAACAGATTGCCGCGATATCCGTATTATATAATTCTCCCATAATACACTTTAGTATTATACTTAATAACAACATGACCATCTTGTTGATATTCATGGAATATGTCTTTCAGCTTATTAAGCGCTGATGCATGATATCGAGAACTTTCTTTTGGCGTGTATGATGACGACAAGAATCTTCCCTTAAGACCATCAAGATCAAGTTCTTGATAATTATACATTGTTGATATTTCACAACCGCTACTTCCGTAGAATTTGCCGATTACCTCTTCATTAATCATTTTTCGATTCGCCTTTCGTTCTTGTGAAAAAAACTGTCTCAGTAGATCGTTGTATGCAGCATTGAAGTCGTCCCCATGCGCGATCCTGTCATTCCAAATTAAGATGACCCATTTCTCGCCCCTTAATATTCGACTAAATTCTTGCTGTGTTTTTTCTTCGTCAAACCAGTGAAACGATTGGGCGGCACAAACGATATCAACTGATTTTGCTGCAAGGTTTGTACTTTCAGCACTTCCATCAATGCTTATGAAATTTGTATATTTTGACAGGTTTTCTTGCGCTGCCTGTCGCATGTTCTGATTCGGTTCTACCGCGTATACCCTGTCACAGTGATCAACCAGCAGCTCGGAAAATATACCTGTTCCGGAACCAATATCGGCAACGACAGTGCGCGCATTCAGATTACATTTAGACTTTAGTGTATCTGCAATTTCGTCTGGATACCGTGGACGGTATTTCCTGTACGCGTCTACCCTGTCCGAAAATCTTTCTTTACTATCCATAACGATTACGTTGCACTAGACCTCTGCCGTCTCTCGCATACCAACTATGCCCGTGTCCCTGTCCATGGGCCTATGCCGTACAATGTTGGGACAGGTCGGCCCCGTCCGTGCAACTCCTAATCCTCTTGGATGCGGCTACAGCGCATGCTCCGTTCGAGCTATGATATCATCCTGAATCTGAGGCGACAGATCCACGAAATAGGCGCTGTATCCCGCCACTCGCACAAGCAGGTCCTTGTGCTGCTCCGGGTGTGCTTTCGCTTCCCGGAGTGCTTCCTGTCCCATAAGATTGAACTGGACATGGTATCCGCCACGATCAAAGTACGTTTTCACAAGGGCAACGAATTTTCTTAAGCCTTGTCGACTCTTGAGCATGGTGGGAGTGAGCTTCATGTTAAACAGGCTGTAGCTTGCCTCCTCTGTATGATTTACCTTGGTCGCGGAATTGATGACGGCAGTGGGTCCCTTCAAGTCGGCACCTCGCATGGGAGAAACGGTCCCGTCTGCAAGAGGTTCACCCGCTTTTCTGCCATCCGGCAAAGCACCGATCCCTTTGCCCAAGTAGGCGTGGGTTGTGGCGCCGCCGCGGCCAGATCGCATGGGAAAACCCGTCGCATGGGTTTCTTTCACAATCCTCCGCTGCGACCAGAGGCACAAGTCGTTGAATATTTCATCCACGTAATCATCATCGTTGCCATATTTCGGCGCGGCAAGACACATGCGTCGAATCTCCTCGTCACCTGCGCCCTCAAAGTTCCTGTCTATCGCCTGGAGGAGCCTATCCATGGTAATTCTCTTCTCCTCGAAGACCAGTTTCTTTATGGCAGCCAGCGAATCGGCTATGTTCTGATGTCCTCTATCTTTCAACCCCCACATAAGCTGTGGGTAGCGCATCCCGCCGGCAAGATAGTTCCGTCCTTTGCTGATACAATCATCAATGACGGCTGAGTGAAAGGGAAGGCTGTAGCATTTATTTCGTACCTGCCAAAAGAGCCGGTGATATTTGGCAAGAAGAGAAACAAAATAGTCAGACTGATTCTTGAAGGCCTCGTAGAGCTGGTCAAGGGAGGTGAAATCTCTCACGTCTCCCGTCTTTGGTCCAAACTGTCTGCCGGTTTTTGGATCCACGCCATTGTGGAGCGTCAACTCAAAAATTTTTGCCTGACTGATCGTAATGTGCCTGTCACCCACAAAATTCTTCCCGATACCGTATACACATCCGTTCGCAGCCCAGTCGCGAGCATCCTCGTAGGTAAGTCCTTTTGAGAGAAAGTACGGCACTTGGGCTTCATCGTTGAGAAAAGCCGGGACCCCGTCTCCTCGTTCCATGTTTACCTCCGCCGCCTTCATCCACAACGCGTCCGGAGTGCCCTTGTGGCAGCGCAGGTAGACGGGGGGTTGTACAGTTCGGAGCTGTCGCGCTGTTTCGAGAACCAGGTAAGTCAGCTCGTTACTCGCGTCTTTTCCATTGGCATCGACACCTCCGATTGTTACGTGCCGTCCCTGATTCGTCTCCGATATTTCCCATTCCACCTTCGCCCTGGCCGCCACCATTTCGGCCAGTTTCACCCAGAAAAAGCCGAGCAACTCTGCCGCTTCCTGCCGCGTGATCGTCCCCTCCTTCAGGTCATTTTCGTAGAAGGGATAGTAATACTGATCGATCCTTCCAGGGATCTCGTGAGACGCGGCCGTCTCCAGATTCATTGCCATATATACAAACCAGCTACTCTGCAGGGCCTCGCGAAAAGTCTTGGCGGGATTGGCAGGCACCCGCCTGCATATTTCGGCAATCTCCTGCAACTCTTTCTTTCTGACCGGATCTTTCTCCGTTTTTGCCATGGCGAGCGCCAGCTCTGCATGTCGGCCGGCAAACTTGATCACCGCCTCGCAGGCTATGACGACGGCACGCAGAAAGTAGTACCTGTCCATTGCATCACTCTGTGTTAACCCAACAAGCTTCTGGAGTTCCTGGTTCGCCTCGTCGATGATGCCGAGAAGCCCCTTCGAAAGGATCTTCCAATAGTTCGGGAGTCTCCCCGCGACGGCGACGCCGTGCGGCCGCGTGTAAACGCGCTCCTTTGACAAGGCAAACCATTCATCTCCGAACACCTCGGCACCTGCATCGTCGATGACCCTGATAGGCGATCTTCCCTGCCAATATGCACCGTCGGCAAGTAAACTCTCCTTCTCTTTGTCCGTCACGACCGCTTTTCTGCCTTTGGGTACATCCGGGGAGGAGGCGGCTTCCACCAGTTCAAAGACCGTGGTAGGATTGTAATCGAGGGATGGGTGGGTGCCCAGAAGATATTTGGATTGGGAGCCGACGATAAGTTCTCCATCCCGTATGACCACGGAGATGCCCTCCATCACGCTCTTGAAGGCCTTCGCCCTTCGGAGATCCAGGGGCTCCCCCTCTGTTTCCTTCCACGATTCCGTCATCAGGTGGCTACGCTCCGCATCGAGATGAGGAGTGGCCGACATGAACTCCTCTCTTCTCATCTTTACCCTGTCCGTAAGTACCTTTACCTTGTTGATCTCGTCAATCTGGACCGTCGTTACCATAATATGCCTCCTTTCCGATTTCCGGCTATCGTCAGGTCCGCAGCCATCAGGCTATTGGACCAGCGCTGTCAGTTCGCAGACATCGCGGACTCTCTCAAGTTCTGCGATCAAACCAATCAAAGTCTCCAATTGTTCCCTCCTCAAGGCCTTTGCCGAGTATTCAACAGACTGCCGGAACTTCTCGGCAACCTCGTCGAAACCCATTGGGTTCTGAGGGTAGCCTTTCACAACTTCTATTTCATTGGAATATTTCTTGCCATCTTTGGTGAGGACCTCCACTCGAGCCAAGGTCCCTTTTCCCTTGAAGTACTGTATCTTCTCGTCTACCTCCACTCTTATCTTTGCTGCCATCTCGAGCACACGAGCGTTTCCTCTGATTTCGCCGGGCTCAAAGTCCTTTAGCGTAACCTTACCCTTAACCAGGGCGACGGCCACGGTGTAAGGAATGCTAAACTGGGCGTCAAGTTGCGGGTTGACCCTGATCGCGAACGGGGCACCAACAATCTCTTTTACCGTGGTTGAGACGTGAACTGTCACAGTCTCCACATTTGAAGGTTCCAAGCGTTCTTTCGCCGCAAGTTGAAGCGCCGCGTCTATTGGGCCGTGAGTTCCGCCGCAAGAAGGGTATGGTTTCACTGCAAGGTTGACAATTTCGAACCGTTTTCCCAACTCGTCACACAGGATTTTTTTACTTGTCTCGTTATCGAAAGGAACTGCCGGATCTCTGTAGAGACGGTAGAAACCCCACTGACCTTCCAGAATATTTCGGGCGCCCGTAAATCCTGCCCTGGCGAGGAGGGCTGAATACGTCCCTGCTTTGGATGCGAACGCCACCTGCAGCCTCCTGCTTGCGGCCCCGTCTTGGCGCCCCTGCCTGTTCCCGTGGGTCTGGCTGTAAGCAATTCCCAACGCGTCGACCAAGCGCTCCTTGTCAAGGCCCAGCAATTTCCCCGCCGAAGCGGCCGCACCAAAGCCTCCCAAGATGGAAGTAGTATGCCAGCCACGGAAGAAATCCACTGACATGCCGAGACGGGCTTCAAGATCGATTCCGAGAGCCAAGGCCGTTATGAAGTCCTTTCCACTTTTTTTCTCCTGCTCGGCAATTGCGAGCGATGCTGGCAGCACGGTATCGTTGCAATGGACTCCCGACCGACCGGCCATATGAGTGTCGCCAAAATCCCGTGCGAATGTCATATAGCTGTTCACAAATGCAGCATGGATTGATGGCAACCTCCCACCAAACGTCAGGACGGTGCTCTCTTCAGTTCCTCCCCAAGACTTGACCTGGCTGACAAGTTCCGAAGACCCGGATGCAGCTGAGCCTGCGATGGCATTACCTATCGTGTCGAGAACAAATTTCTTGGTCACATCCACGACCTCGTACGGCAGATTATCGAACTGTGTACGGGCAATATTTTCAGCTAGTTCGAAAATGATGTCCATGCTATCCTCCGTTATAGAGCGTCACGCAAGGTATAGTCATCTTATTCATGGTAAAGACACAACCAATTCGTTACCGTCACGGAAAAATGTGGTCGGTAGGTCGGCCTCCCTAGTAATCGCTTCCATGTAGTCAAAGACTTCCAGCACCCGTTGGTCACGGGGAGACAAGAGTTCCGGGCTCGCCCAGTGACTATCGAGCATGACCGGTACAAAACTGACTCGCTCTACCTTGTCTTTAGATAATAAGCACTTTGCAATGACAGTCTTGCTTGAGTCCGGGCTGCGTTGTCCCGTGGCTTTTTCTCTCATTGTCTTAAGCGATCGAAGGGTCAGAACCCGGTCGCCCTCACGCTCGGCGATATGTCTCGTTTCAAGGGCAAAGTTGGCCAGACTGTGTACGATGATTTTTCCCTTGTACACCTCGACGCCCTTCAGGATATGAGTACTCGTCCCGAGCACCAGATCCGCTCCCGCATCGATAGCAGCATGACCCACCTCGAATACATAGTCAGGGATAACTGCACGCTCATGGTGGACGCCCCAGTGGTCCGTCATAACGACTAGATCAGCCTGCTCTTTCGCCTTTTTGATATCCTGCACCATTGCATCCAGGTCCTCACGGTATGCTCGAGTAACGGCCCTTACCCCTGTAGTACCGGGCTGATAATCATAAGGCTCGTACAAGGTGTGGGCTCGGACCATGGCACAGCCGGGTTTATTTTCTTCCGCAAGTGACCAATTCGGACCAACTGAGTTATATCCCAGAAAGGCGACCTTTATACCCTTCTTCTCGACAACAGCGGGTTTTCGGGCCTCGTGAATGTTCTTCCCCGCCCCGCAGACTGCAATACCGATCGCTTCGAGTCGTGTCCGACACTCGACGATCGCATCGAGACCCCAGTCCATGGTATGATTGTTTGCAAAGGTACAAACATTAAATCCAGCTGCGGGGAGGGCCGCCATTGCGCGGGGATGATGGCCTGGGGCACCGTGCGGTAACATGCCAGGACAACCTGTTTCCGCGTAGGGTACTTCGCAGTTAAAGAAGCCGATGTCCGCCGTTCTGAGGTAGGACTCAACACCTGCCAAACACAAGCGCCATTCGCTCCGCGCGAGGGCAATATCTCCGACAGCGTGAAGCACCGCCCAGTCTTCTCGTTTCTCGTTCTGACCCATGTTTTAGAGCTCCTTTTCCATGTCCATAGCCTTTCAGCTATAAGTTCTTTAGCCCTGCTAAACTCGCTCCACTATGGCGTGAAAAGCCTGTAGGTATTCAACGGTTTCGCATGGCGGACAAATGCAAAGTTCGTGGGATGGAGTGTATGGCCCGGACGCCATTCGCCGACCATTTTTCCCACACCGTGGAACATCGGTACAAAGGCAAGCGGAATCTGAGAGTAAAGCGCGCGATAAGTCTTGCCAAGCTCTCGAAGGGCGGCATCCCGCTTTCGCGGATCCATCTCGGCCTGCACCTTCCTGATGGCCAATGTGGTCTCTTCACTTGACCAAAGGGGCGTCGAGGCTCCGGGAGAGTCGTAGCCAGATAGCCTCTGCGACCAGTCTGGAAAATCACCGAGTACGTGGGTCCAGAGCCACCCAGCGGTTTTGCCGGTTTTGTTTACGTCCCGCCACTGGGCGTAGTCGCCCGGCACAATTTCCGCTTTCAGCCCTATCGCGTCCCAGTAACCTGCAGCAGCCTGGGCGAGGAGAGGTAGTTCCGGACGTTTCGGATGGGTTAGCACCTTAAAGGCGAACCCGGAAGGGTAACCAGCCTCGGCGAGCAGCTTTTTTGCTCTCTGCGGATCGTAGGGAATGGGTGCAAGTTTGTCCCAGCCGGTCAACGGTATCCAGATGGGCGCAACTGTGGCTGTATCGCCGTAGACCGCCTTGATTATGCTTTTCCGGTCAAGCGCAATGTTCATGGCCTCTCTAACCCGGATGTCTTTCCAGGGGTCCTTCCTGTGATATCCCTCTACATACCGTTTGTCCTCCGGAAGGAGCATGCCTCCGAACGGTAAAAAGACTATCTCGGCATTATGGGCCACAACGACCCTAAAACCTACCTTTTCAACTTCTTTGGCTAAATCTATGGTGATGTTATGAGCAATGTCTACTTGGCCAGTTTTGAGCATCGCCACCCTGGTGCTGTCTTCCGGTACGATGCGCAGCACAAGGTATTTAAATTCAGGAACCACAAGCCAGTGGGTATCGTAGGCTTCAAACTTTGTGTAATCGCCGGATTTCTGCTCAACGAGACGGTAAGGACCAGATCCAATAGGTCGCCGGTTCGCTTTTTCCTCACCCACGGTTTCGACATATTTCTTACAGAGCACCGGGAACGAGGGATTATCGGCAGTGCAGAAGCTGAGCCAAAGGACGGGGTCGGGCTCCCTCAATTGCAGAACGACCGTATATCGATTCGGCACTTCTATAGTTCTTACGATCTTCCTCAATTCGGACCCGACGATGTTTAATGATGTCGGCCGCATATTTAACTCTATAGAAAATTTTACGTCTTCCGCTGTCACCTCACCCCAGCCATCATGAAACTGGATACCTTTTCTGATGTGAAATGTTAACGTTTTATAGTCCTTGGAATATTCCCACCGTTCAGCCAATCCCGGTATGGGTTTCTGGGTCCTACTATCAGCGTAAATAAGAAAATCATAGACCGACTCCCAAAGGGCTGCTGCCGTCGCACTGCACCTGTCTGGCAGGAAACCTTCTTCCGCCAAGGTTGGTATTGCTGCGGTCAGCACTCCCTCCGGCTTTGGCGTCGCGGAAAACGTGGTTGAAACAAAAAGAACCAGGAATACGACGACCAATGTGGCCTTTAATCTCAGCTTCGCATGCATAACCCCTCCTTCCTGTGTCTTTTCCACTTACTGCTTCTCGACCTTTTTCCTTCAATTGGCCGTAAAGCTGCGTTTCGTCCTGGTTGCATACCCATTGAAGCTTCTCACGCCACAGTAGATATTTCGCCGCCGCCCGGTTTCCCGTTCCTTTGCCTCACATTCTTGAACCGGACAATATACTTGAACATATCGCCCCTGTATAGAATCTGGCTAAACAAGATCGGTTTCCGTCTCAGGGTATACATGATCCTTTCGATCTGCAGCATCGGTGAACCGGACGGGATCCTCAATTCCTGAGCCACTTCGTGATTGGCAAAAGTAGCCGTGATCGTCTGGAACGTCTCTTTGAAAGGAATACCAAGATCGTCGCCGAGCACCTGGACAAGGGGTTTCGTGAACAAACTCTCTTCGGTAATCCTGTTGCCGATCTCCAAGGGAAGATAGTTCACTACGTGACTCGATGGGGAATCCGCAAGGAATCTGACCCGTTCGATGCGAACTACTTCTTCATCGCTTGAGTTCATCCCGAGGCTTTCTTTAACAATCCGCGGTGGCAGAATACGTGTGATCTTAAGCGATTTGGTTGTCGATCGTTGGACTTGGCGAAAGATCTCGGCCACGTAGCCGATTGATTCGAGAGTCAGGCTGTTCTTGGAATCCCCGGCTGGGCTTACTATATTGCCATAGCCTCGTTTGCTCTGTAATAGGCCCTCCTGGACAAGTTGAGAAATAGCTTGTCGAAGAGTAGGCCTCGAGACCTTGAACCGTTCCGCCAAAACATTCTCGGAAGGAATTCTTTCACCGGGTTGGAACTCTCCGCTTATGATCCAGTCCTTTATCGTTTGTTTAATCTGGTAATATATGGGCAGCAGATTACTCACTTTAAACTCCTTGTCTCAATTCCAGAAACACACGACTCCTTTGCGAGGCTAGGTGGCTCATCACAAAAATTCAGGGGGTCAAACAGATATGCCGGTTCGGTTTTTTCCACCCTATCTCTAGCGATAAGCTAGCCCTCCTCTCTCTATGGTTTTGCCCAAAACGAGCCTTTTATCTCCTTTCGCTCACGGTGTAAAAAGCCTCGGGGTATTGAGCGGTTTCGCATGCCGGGCAAATACAAAATTTTTCGGGTAAAGTTGGTGCCCCGGGGACCACTGGCCAACCTTTGGGCTTACGCTGTGCAACCTTGCCACATAGACGAGCGGAATGTGTGTATATGCGGCGCGATATGCCTTCGCAAGGTCCCTGAAATCGGCGTCTCTTTTTTTCAAATCCATTTCAGCAAGTGTTTTTCTTACCAAAGACTTTGTCTCTTCGCCCTCCCAGAGCGGCGTCGATGCATTCGGCATTTCATAACTCATAAGCCTCTCAGACCAGTCGGGAAAGTCGCCAAGCGTATGCGTCCAGAGCCAGCCCGCAGTTTTGCCAGTCTTGTTGGTGTCACGCCACGTGGCATAATCACCTGGGACGATCTCTCCCCTCAGGCCAATAGCTTCCCAATAACCTACTACCGCTTGTGCCAGCAATGGAAGCATCGGTTCCTTGTCATGAGTGAGAAGTTTGAAGCTGAAGCCATTGGGATATCCGGCTTGGGCTAACAATTGCTTAGCTCTTTTTGGGTCGTATGGAATGGGTGGCAACTTGTCCCATCCGGGAAGCATCAAGGCTATAGGGGCTGGCACTGCAAAGTTGTGAAAGAGATCTTTGGCGACGGCCGCCCTGTCGATGGCAATATTCATCGCCTCCCTTACCCTAACATCTTTCCACGGATCTTTTCTATGATACCCTTCAACGTAGCGCTTATCCTCGGGAATCAGCAAACCACCCAAGGCTATGAAGTCAGTCACGGTGTTTCTCTGCACAATGGTTCTCAAGCCTGTCTTTTCCAGTTCAGGTATCTTGTTCATGCCGAGCTCCATGGCGATATCGAGTTCCCCGGTCTTGAGCATAGCAACTCTCGTGCTTTCTTCCGGTACTATCCGGATTACCAGATACTTGAACTCGGGAACCACGAGCCAGTGACTGTCATAGGCTTCAAACTTTGCGTAATCACCGGATTTCTGCTCGACGAAGCGATACGGGCCCGATCCAAGAGGCTGCCTGTTGGCCTTTTCCTCGCCTATGGTCTCGACATATTTCTTACAGAGGATGCCGAGACCCGTATTGTCAGCAGTGGAGAAACTCAGCCACAACATGGGGTCGGGCTCTTTTAGATGAAGGGCTAGGGTGTAACGGTCTCTAACTTCCATGCTGGCGATCTTTCTGAGGTCCGAGCTTCTCAGGTTGGTAGAGGTGGGCCGGGCGTTCAGCTCTATAGTGAATTTTACATCTTCAGCGGTTAGCTCACCCCAGCCGTCATGAAACTGTACGCCCTTTCTCAGGTGGAATGTCAGGGTTTTATAGTCCTTCGAATATTCCCAACGTTCGGCCAGGCCCGGAATGGGTTTCATGTTGACACTGTTTCCATAGATCAGGAAATCGTAGACGGGCTCCCAAAGGGGACTCGCTGTTCCACTACATCTATCCGGCAAAAAACCCTCCTCTGCAAGGGAAAAAAGTCCTACCACAAGTGTCCCCTCCGGTTTGGGCGTCGCAGAAAGCGCGGTCGAAACAAAAAAAACCAGAAGTGCGATGACAACCACTATGAGACTTAATCTCAGCTTCACATGCATAGCCCCTCCTTCTTGCCTCTTTTGCGTTTGCAACCCTCTTGGTCGCTTGACCTCAATTCGTCCCGCTCTTGTGCACTAATAATCTTCTCCCTACACTTCAACAACCACTTCATCTCCATCCCAACGGTACTCGGTGGAGAGCCCAGCCTTCTTGGTGATCTCCTGCATATAGGCAAAAATAGCCTGAGCCCGCGGGTCAGCCTTTTCGAGCGGTTCGGGGTTGGCCATGGTCATATCAAGCTGAACAGGGACGTACGAAATCCGGGTGAACCTACCATCGGAGATGTGACACTTCAGGATAAGGCTTTTGGCCTGATCAGGGTGAAGAGGACCGTAAATCTTATTCCTCATATCAGCAAAGGATTTCAGCGTTAGTATTCGCTGGTCGTCTTCACCTTCGGCCGCTCTCCGTTCCATGCAAAAATTCCCGAGGCTGTGCACAATGACCTTCCCCTTATAAACCTCGATGCCTTTCAAAATGTGGGGGTGTGTGCCAAGAACAAGATCCGCACCGGCATCTATCGCCGCATGGCCTACCTCAAAACCATAGTCGGGGATCATCACGGGAACGTTGTGGACTCCCCAGTGATCGGTCATGACCACAAGATCGGCCTTCTCTCGTGCTTTTCTGATATCCTCTACCATCGCTTCCAGATCAAGTTTGTAAGCCCATGTTAAAACCTTGGTAAACGGCGTTCCTGGCTGGAAATCATATGGTTCATAGAGAGTGTGAATGCGGACCATGGCGCAGCCGGGTTTGTTTTCCTCGGCAAGGTACAAGTTGGGCCCTGTTGAACAATAGCCGAGGAATGCAATCTTTACCCCTTTTCTCTCAACGATGGCGGGTTCCCTTGCCTCATCTATGTTCTTGCCTGCACCGCAGACTGCTATGCCAAGTTTCTGCAGTCGCCCCCGGCACTCAGCCACAGGGTCGATCCCCCAATCAAGGGTATGATTATTCGCTAACGTACAGACGTTGAAACCAGCTTGAGCTAGGGCCGGCATCCCCCGCGGATGGTGGGGCGGCGCCCCTGTTGGTGCCATTCCCGGGCAACCCGATTCTCCGTAAGGGGTCTCGCAGTTGAAGAAACAGATGTCCGCCTTTTTAAGTATTGATTCTACTCGCGCGAAACTCTGTTCCCAGTCTTTTCTTGCGATCACCACGTCCCCGACGGCGAAGAAATCGACATCCTTTTTCCCGTTTGTCTGCTCCATCGCACAAGCTCCTTTGTCCCGATTGGGTCATATTATCTCGCCCCATTCTACCTACAACATATGCCTTCTTGTGGTGACAATTCCGAATGCGGAAAAATGTCTATAATGGCTGGTTTGCATTGGTGCAATATATCTCACTTGGAAAGTTATATATACAAGTAAAAATATTTGTCAACAAAAAAATGATGCAAACAGCGCTCTGTGCATATTACCATTCAGTCACGATAATATCCAATAAATATAACTACTTTAGAAGCATGAACCGAGATTTCACTGGCATACATAACACGAAAATAAAAGAATGGACCTCTGTGGAGAAACATACAATTTTGTCATTTTTTTTGCTTGACAAAGAGTTACAGTTGTATATACTACTTTTCAAGTTGTAGGCTGGATGACCGAGGCTGCTCGGTCTTGGGTCTCGCCAGTCGAAGACAGCTGGCTCTCGAGCCGACGGCATCGAATCGGGGCAATCCCAATGAGGATCGTCACCAGGGAGGCAAGAAATGGAAAAATTGCTGTTGGATGTGGTAGCGAGAAGTTCAGAAGAGCTGATAAAACACACCAAGGGGCCCGGTACGAGATACGTCTTTTCGGACCACAATAACAATCCGGAAGGGAACATCTATGTGATCGTCAGGACGGTGGAAAATCTCGAACAGCCCGAGGCACATGTGGAGCCGCACAATCACGAGTTCGAAAGCCTCTTCATTTTTAAAGGTAACAAACCCGACCTGACCGGCCTGAAAGCGGAAGTTTTGCTCGGAGATCGCTGGTATCAGTTCGAGTCACCCAAGGCCGTGAGAATACCGCCTCTGCTGAACCACACTTATCGCTTCATAGAGGGTTCGGGCGAGTATTGGAACATCGTACTTACGCCAGGCGCCGAATATAACAAGACGATTCGGTAGTGTTCAAACCGCTCATGAGCAGGTATGTATCGATCCGCTTAATCCAAGGAATCATTGCTCTGTTTGTCGCCTCCATCGTGGTCTTCTGTCTTGCGAGGCTCACGGGAAACCCTCTGAGCATGTTGCTCCCGGAGACTGCGACACAGCAAGAATACGACGCATTAGCGAAGCAATTAGGCTTTGACAAACCCCTGCCGGTACAATACTTGATCTTCGTTTCCAAGGCGATCCGAGGTGATTTTGGCAAATCCATACGCTATCGTAAACCGGTCACCGATTCAATCGTGGAGAGAGCCCCCGCTACAATCAAACTCGCCCTGGCGGCAGCCGTTGTGAGCTTTGTAATTGCTTTGCCTCTCGGCGTCGTGGCGGCCGTAAAACGTGACAAATGGCAGGACTTCCTGGCGAAGGCTTTCGCGATCCTCGGCCAGTCAATACCGACTTTCTGGCTTGGTATTATGCTCATACAGCTCTTTGCGGTCCTCTCCGGCTGGTTCCCCGCTGGGGGTTACGGAGGATTTCGTTATTGGATTCTCCCCGCCATCACCATTGGATACAATTCTACCGCAGGTGTTCTGAGGCTAACCAGATCGGCAATGCTTGATGTTCTTGGTAGCGACTATGTCAGACTTGCCCGCATCAAAGGACTACCCAATCGACGGGTGATCTGGAAGCATGCCTTACGGAATGCCCTGATCCCGGTCGTTACCTTCAGTGGGATTATTTACGTCCACCTGCTCATGGGTTCTGTTGTAACCGAGACTATTTTTGCCTGGCCCGGTATAGGGCGACTCGCTTACGAGTCAGTCCTCTATCGCGATTTTCCTATGATTCAGGCCCTTATTATTTTGTTCGTGGGCCTCTACATCGTGTTCAATCTGATGATTGATTTATCTTACTCGTACCTTGACCCGCGGGTACGTTTCGTAAAAGAGTGAGCGTTATGGAAACGGTTGTCCGAGAGAAGATGTGCAGTTTGCCAAGAAGATTGCCCCTGCGCCTAAAACTCGGTGTTCTTCCAGCCATGCTGATATTGATCGGCTTCGTTCTTGCTGCCATATTTGCGGAGTTCCTGGCGCCAGGTAACCCCAAGCAGATCGACCTGCCGCATGCGCTGATGAAACCCCTGACCACCGTGGGAGCCACCACCGTCTGGTTGGGTACTGACAAGCTGGGAAGGGATATTCTGAGCCGGATTATCTTCGGTGCCCGCGTCTCTCTCACGGTAGCCCTTATCGGGGTAATAGCAGCGGGGAGCGTTGGGACGTTTCTTGGAATTATAGCAGGCTTCAAAGGAGGGACGGTTGACAGCATTATCTCAAGGGCGATCGACGTGATGCTCGGATTTCCCACTATTCTTTTTGCTTTGGTCCTTGCCATCGTGCTCGGACCGTCTCTGTTCAACGTGGCGCTCGTTGTGATCCTTGTCTACTGGGCGCGTTATGCCAGACAGGCCCGTGGAGAAGCCCTCAAAGTAAGGGAAATGGACTACGTTACTCTGGCCCGGACCGCCGGTTGTTCCAATCTCGTTATCATGTTTCGTCACATCTTTCCGAACGTCGTAAACAGTCTGCTCATTGTGTCCACCGTGAACATAGGAACGGTCATCACCCTCGAGGCCACGTTGAGTTTTCTGGGGGCTGGCGTTCCGCCTCCCGCTCCCTCGTGGGGAACTATGTGCGCCGATGGAAGAGACCTCCTCGTCTCCGCCTGGTGGGTCTCCTTCATGCCTGGTCTTGCCATCACCTTGGTCGTTCTCTCCGGAAACATCTTCGGCGATTGGCTTAGGGACAGGCTCGACCCGAACCTGAGGAATATCTAGATGATGAGTAACGGACGATGTCCGTCGCACACAAGGAGGATGGAAAGTGACAACATCGGATGAAGAGAGACACCGCGCCCCGATATTCAACATTCAGCGGTTCAGCATCCAGGATGGGCCCGGCATCAGGACCACCGTTTTCTTCAAGGGATGCCCCCTGCGGTGCGTCTGGTGTTCCAACCCCGAGTCACAGCGTAGCGCCCCTGAAGTAGCCCACCGCCAGTCGCTCTGCGTCGCCTGCGGTGAGTGTGCCAAGGCGTGCCCCCAGCAGGCGATCACTTTTGTGCCCGGCGAAAAAGGTCCCCGGTACCTTTTGGATAGAACCAAGTGCGTCGCCTGCGGAACCTGCGTGCAGGCCTGTACGGCAGGTGCCCTCAGGATTTACGGTCAGGTCATGACGGTGGAAGAAGTCTTCGATGAAATCAAAAGAGATGCGGACTTCTACGAGAAATCCGAAGGAGGTGTTACCGCATCTGGGGGTGAGTGCCTCTTGCAGGCCGATTTTGTTGCGGCACTCTTCCGCCTCTGCCACGGGGAAGGCTTCCACACGACCATAGACACCTGCGGGTATGGAACTGAAAAAGACCTCGAGAAAGTCCTCGCCGAAACGGATCTCGTGCTTTTCGATCTGAAGGTCATGGACAGCGCCGAACACGAGAAGCTCACGAAGCAGCATAACGAAGTAATCCTCCGTAACGCTCGTCTTGCAGCTACAAAGTCTCTTCCCATCATCTTCCGCACCCCGATCATCCCAGGGATGACCGATTCTGAGAAGAATCTCGACGCAATCGCCCGGTTCGTGGCCGGGCTCGACTGCGACAAGCGGATCGATATTCTTCCCTATCACCGTTTTGGTGAAGGCAAATACACCATGCTGGGGAGGGTATACGAGATGGGTAACGTCGCGGCGCCCGGAGACGACGAGATGCGCCGAATCCTCGAAGTGTTCAAACAGTATAACATCGAATGCGAGATTCAGGAGTGAAGGTGCGCGACATACAGAACAAGGAGAAACGATCCTCGGTTGAGATGAATGATGCGCTCTTGCGTGTTACCGATCTGAAAACTTATTTCTTTCTTCGCAGGGGCATCGTAAAGTCCGTCAATGGTGTAAGCTTCTCCCTGAAGAAGGGCGAGATTCTCGGCCTCGTTGGCGAATCAGCTTGCGGTAAAACGGTAACAGGCCTTTCGATACTGAGACTTGTTCCGGATCCGCCTGGAAAAATCGTGGGCGGTCACGTTTACTTTGAGGGCCAGGACCTGCTGACGAAGAGTGAAGAAGAGATGAGAAGACTACGGGGCTACAAAATCACAATGATCCAGCAGAATCCGGACAGCTCTCTCAATCCCGTATTCCGAATCGGGGACCAGGTGAGCGAAGCAATTGCCACCTGCCAAGAAATTGACAAAAAGGAACGGTGGGAAAAGGCGATAGAGATGTTGCATCTCGTGAGGATTGCTTCGCCTGGACTTCGTGCTCTTGAGTATCCTCACCAGATGAGCGGGGGCATGCGGCAAAGGGTGGCAGGTGCAATCGCTCTTTCATGTGAGGCGAACCTGTTGATTGCCGATGAGCCCACCACAAGCCTCGATGTGACAACGCAATTAGAATACCTCAAGCTTCTCGGCGAGATTCAGAGGAAAACAGGGGTCGCCATTGTTTTCATCACCCATGATTTCGGCATTGTCGAGCGTATTTGCGACCGCATCGCCGTCATGTACGCAGGAAGGATCGTGGAAACCGGTCCTACAACATACGTAACGAAAAAACCTATCCACCCTTATACAATGGCCCTGCTCGATTCTGTCCCAAAACCAGGATCAAAAGGCGACCTTCTTCGATCGATCGAAGGCCAGCCGCCCGACCCAGTTAACTTGCCCGAGAATTGTGCCTTTGCTCCCAGGTGTTCTCGTGCCGACACGAGATGCTTGAACGAGCTTCCGGAAGAAACCGTCATCGACAGTCAACGCTCCGTGAGGTGTTTTCATGCCGGTTGAGAGAGTTAAAACCGATAGGGTGCCTTTGCTCGAAGCGAGAAATATCAAAAGGTACTTCCCGTTTAAGAACGGCCTTTTTGCAAAGGTCAACGGCTGGATTAAATCTGTAGACGATGTGAGTTTCACGATACATAGCGGGGAAACGTTTGGCCTGGTAGGAGAATCAGGCTGTGGCAAAAGCACGACGGCAAAACTTGTACTCCTTATCTACGAGTTGACGGGCGGATCACTTTACTTTGAAGGCAAGAATATTGCCCAATACTCGTACGCGGAACGGCAAGCCTACCGGGCTTCAATACAGCCGGTTTTACAAGATCCCACAGGTTCTTTGAATCCGAGATTACGGATACGCAACATCATCAGCGAGCCTCTCACGGTAAGTCACGGCTTGAATAGAAGACAGGTCAATGAACGGATCGCCGAGGTGCTGACCGCGGTGGGGCTGAGGCCTGAACACGCGAAATTTTTTCCTCACGAATTCAGCGGTGGACAAAGGCAAAGAATCGCCATCGCACGGGCACTCTCAACGAACCCCAAGCTTATTATCCTCGATGAACCGATTTCGTCTCTCGACGTTTCTATCCGGGCGCAAGTAATGAACCTCCTAGTCGGCTTGCAACAGAAGTTCGACCTCTCTTATCTGCTCATCGCCCACGATCTCGCGGTGATCCTTCATATGAGTTCCAAGGTGGGTGTGATGTATGTGGGCAGGATCATAGAGAGTGCACCGAGCATGGATCTTTATGAACATGCCGCCCATCCCTACACAAAAGCTTTGTTTGCTGCCGCGTTCCCAAATTACAGTGAAAATTCAGAGGTATTGACTCTCCCCGGTGAAGTTGCGAGCCCTCTCCATCCTCCGCCGGGGTGTCGTTTCCATCCGCGCTGTCCCAAGGCCATGGCTATTTGTAAGGAGATCGAGCCTGCACTGAAAGAAATCGGGCAAGCGCATGTGGTTGCCTGCCACCTTTACGAGGGGGCCATGCAAACCGGGACGTCGGGTAAGCCAATAAGACAAGATGGAGCACCTGTTCTCGGTCGAGTCGACTACAAGCAGGAGGGGTTTTAATGCTCACGCGGAAGGTCCGCTGGGATTTTAGCGCTGATGTGATCGTCGTTGGCTATGGGGCGGCGGGTGCCGTTGCCGCGATCACAGCGCGGGACGGGGGAGCCCAAGTCGTTATCCTGGAAAAACAGGAGAATGAAAAACTGGTGACCACAAGCTATATGTCCGGTGGACAGATTATTTGTCCAAGTGACAGGGAAGAGTCCGAGCGCTATATGAAGGCCCTCGCCAGAGTGACCGATGAGGTCTATTGGACGGATCCCGAAGTGATCAGCGTATGGGCTAGTTACTCGATTGAGAACAGAAGGTGGCTCGAGAAAATGGGTATAGGGGATATCAGACTTTCTCGACATGGCGGGGAACACCGCCTGCCAGGGTTCGAATCAATAGACACGTACCAGATCCCAGGTATGGGGCCAGGTCTAATGCGGGAACTTTACCGACAGGTGGACCTACGAGGTGTTCCGGTAGAACACGGCCTGGCCGCTCATGGCCTTCTTTTAGATGGTAGGGGCGGTGTCATGGGGGTTCGGGCGCAGCGGCGGGCGGCTGATGGTAAGCCAGTAAACGTGGAGGCAAGGCGTGCCGTGGTCCTTACCACGGGAGGGTTCGAGTTCAATGAACAAATGAAACTCCAATACCTTAGGGTATACCCCAGTTATTTTACCGGGAGCCCTGCGAACACGGGGGATGGCGTGAAAATAGCGGCCGATGCCGGGGCTCAGTTGTGGCACATGAACTGCTGCTCCGCGCGCCTCGTTATGAAGTTTGCCCAAGTTGAGTCTGCATTTACTCCCACATTCGGCGGGGTTGATTGGAGATCTCCGGGAGGGACGGTCCTGGAGGCAGAACTCGCAAGCGGTCCTAAGAGTGTTATAGGATACGTGGTAGTGGACCGATTCGGAAGGCGATATATGAACGAAAACTTCAAGGGTCATTCGATATACTATGACCTTGCGGGATTTGACAGCCAACAGCTCCTTTTCCCAAGGGTTCCAAGTTATTGGGTTTTCGACAGCAAGAGGATGGGTGCCGGACCTATCGCGCTCAGGAGGAGTGGTCCTGCGGGTCCTGCTCAGTTCTACAGGTGGAGCGCAGACAACGACGAGGAAGTCGGGCGAGGATGGATCAAACAGGGGAAAAACATAGAAGAATTGGCACGCGAGCTTGGCATGAAACAGGGGACTCTGGCCGGTACGGTGGCAGAGTATAACGTAGCCTGCACCAACGGCACGGACACCAAATTTAGCCGCCAACCCCACACGATGGCTCCTCTCGATTCGCCCCCTTTTTACGCCGTGGCGCTGTGGCCGGGAGGACCGAACACTCAAGGGGGTCCCCGCCGCAACAGGAGGGCGCAGATCCTGAGGTCTGACGGTTCACCGGTTCCCAGGCTGTACGGTGCGGGAGAACTGGGGTCGATCTATGGCATGCTCTACCCTTCGAGCGGCGGCAACCTGGCAGAATGCGTAGCCTTCGGCCGGATAGCCGGGGAAAACGCGAGCCTGGAGAAGCCCCGTTGAAGCCATGAAAAGGCGTATGAAGTTTCGGGCGGCAAAGGTGCTTGGGAAGAAATGGACCTTATAAGGAGGGCGTATGGGACTAACGTTTGCAGAAAAAACACTGGCGAGGAAAATTGGAGCCAAAGCGACGGTCCCGGGCCAGATTGTTGAGGTTACACCTGATGTGGCGCTATCGCATGACAATACCGCCCCCATCTGGTCCACCTTTCAAAAGATGGGAGGGATCCGCGTCTTCGACCCAAAGATGCACGTTATAGTCCTTGACCATGCTACCCCGGCGGCGAACACTGAACACGCTGAGAACCATCGACTGACAAGGAAGTTTGTGAAGGAGCAGGGCATAGAGCAATTCTACGACGTAGGTTACGGAGTTTGCCACCACGTACTCGTGGAAGAAGGCTTGGCTTTGCCAGGCGAGGTCGTCCTCGGAGCTGACTCTCACACCCCACACGCCGGCGTGACTGGCGCTTTTGGTACTGGGATCGGCAGGGGAGAAATGGCGTCCGTATGGGCTCTGGGGAGCCTCTGGCTTCGAGTCCCGGAGAGCATGAAGATCCTGGTGCAAGGACGTTTACCCGAAGGCGTGACTTCGAAGGATCTCGCTCTTAGAGTGATGGGGGATATAGGCTCCGACGGAGCCCTGTACATGTGCATGGAGTGGCAGGGTGAGGCCATCGAGGCGCTCGAAGTGGACCAACGCGCCGTTCTCACCAACATGAGCGCCGAGATGGGTGCAAAAAGCAGCCATATCCCAGTCGATGCAAAAACCATTGCCTATCTTAAGAAGAGGGCTAAACGTCCCTTTGAGGCCGTTTTTTCCGATCCGGACGCTGCGTATGCACGGACTATCGAGTACGATGCCTCCCAAATGGAGCCTCTTGTCTCCTGTCCCCACGCGGTAGATAATGTGAAACCTCTGTCAGCCGTAGCTGGAACCCATGTGGATCAGGCGTTCCTCGGCACGTGCACAAATGCACGTCTCGACGATCTTGCATCAGCCGCAACGGTACTTAAGGGACGAAAACTCGCTCCCGGGACCCGCATGGTCGTGATTCCCGCGTCATCCAGGATTTACCTCGAAGCGCTGAAAGCCGGATATTTAGAGACTTTTGTTGCGGCTGGCGCCATGGTCGAAAGCCCGGGGTGCGGACCTTGCCTTGGGAATCATATGGGTGTTCCTGCGATAGGTGAAGTCGTGGTGAGCACCGCCAACAGGAATTTCAAGGGTCGCATGGGGACTAGAGACAGTGAGGTATACCTTGCTAGCCCGCAAGTGGTTGCGGCTTCAGCGGTGGCCGGCGCTATTACCCATCCAAAAGACCTTTAAGGAGATACTTATGAGCGCAATCCGGGGAAGAGCATGGAAATACGGCGATGATGTGAGTACTGATGTTATCTTTCCAGGAAAGTATACCTACACGATTACCGAACCTAAAGAAATGGCGACACATGCTCTCGAAGACCTTGATCCGGGATTTGTCCATGCGGTCAAGGCCAACGACATCATCGTGGCAGGCAAGAACTGGGGATGCGGCTCATCCAGGGAACAGGCGGTAACGTGCCTTAAGGAAAGTGGTGTGGGCGCAATAATTGCCAAGTCATTTGGGCGCATCCATTACCGGAATTGCGTCAACTCCGCTCTGCCCGCTCTTACGTGCGCAGAGGCGGTAGACGCCATCAAGGATGGAGAAGTCATCGAAGTGGACTTGGCTGCGGGAGAGATTCGTTGCCAGGCGGGTGTTTTCCGCTTCCCTAGTCTTCCGGAGCAGGTAATCACAATTCTTGATGCAGGAGGCCTTATTCCTTACACCAAGAACAAACTCTCGATGATTCAAAGTAACAGCGGTGTAAGAGATACAAATAAACATGGGTAAGCCTTAATCACTGGAAAGGAGTAAAAAAGTGAGCAAATATCGGATTGCTTTGATGCCCGGGGATGGCGTCGGAAGGGACGTGATGGAGGCCAGTCGGATAATTCTGGATGCACTGATGCTTGACGCCGAATACGTACACGCTGACATAGGATGGACCTTCTGGTGCAGCGAAGGCAATCCCATGCCCCAACGTACCATCGATACCCTAAATCGATGCACATGCGCTCTTTTCGGTGCCGTTACCTCCAAGCCGAACGATGAGGCTCGCAAGGAGCTCAATCCTGAACTGCAGGGGAAGGGTTACGCCTACAAGAGCCCGATCGTGGGTATGCGCCAACTCTTCGATCTTTACGTCAATCTTCGCCCGTGTAAGGCGTACCTTGGA
>DATKMQ010000123.1 GCA_035541755.1 Syntrophorhabdaceae bacterium | reverse complement strand
CGAAAACAAAGAAAAGAGAATTCTGTAAGATAGAATGAATTGACTGTAGCAGAATTGTAGCAGAAGGCATCTAAAAAGACCTGAACGGATAGAAAATACAGGAAAGGATAGAATAGCTATTTTGCTTTTGTTATTAAATAGTTAAGCTGAAATCCAGACCAGAAGCTCGTCTTTTAAAAATACATTTTTTTGAATTTTGAGTCCGGCGCGTCTGCCAATTCCACCACTCCGGCATGCTCAATTTTATAAGGTTTTTCTCATCGCTTGTCAACTTTTTATGGTTCATATGGTTTGTATGGTTTGTATGGTTTGTCGTGTTTGTTTGGTTTGTCAGGTTTGAACCAAATGAACCAAAACGACTATACAAACAAATCAACGGAGGAGGTTTGTATGGTTTCAACCAAATAAATCAAAGAAAGTTTGTATGGTTTGTCGCGTTTTAACAAAACAAGACAAAGAAAGTTTGTATAGTTACAACCAAGTAGACAAAACAAGCGATGTGAACCAAAAGAACAGGATTTGGGTTCATCTGATTTCAACAAAATAAACCAGAAAAACCAAACAAACCAAAAAAACGGTTTGTCGGGTTTCAACCAAATAAACCAAACAAACCAAATAAGCCAAACAAACCAAATAAACCAAACAAACAGACAACGCGAAGCGGTGTGTTCTTGTCTAAACGCGCACCCGAGGTTGCGGCTGGGATTAACTGCGTTATATTTGGGATTATACGCATGAATCGGATTGTGCCATCATGCGTGAGGCGGGACCGCGTATGAGATGGCGCGGCTTCAGGGGATACGCCCAGGAGGAGGTATGTCATGACGAAAGAGGAGTTCGTAAGAGACGAACCGGGGAGGGTGGAGAGGCGGGTAACCGCGACCGTTGTCAGCGCCGACATATTGCGCTGGCTCAAGGGGTTGTCGAGTATTCCTATATCGGTCATCACCAGGGCTCAATCAACGCTTGAAAAAGCCAGGCATGGTGGGGTGATCCGTGACTTCCGTGTTTTTGCCATGGGAAGCGACCTTGTGGCGCAGATAACTTCGCTCGGCAAAGGGCTCAACAGCATTCACATGCACGGGCTTGCGCTCGAGGCTATGGCGTCCGCCCTTACGGCGGCATCCGAGGCGGGCATCTACCGTGCCGCCGACGGTCTTGACTTCTTCTGCCTGCGACCGGATGAGAAAGTGGAGGCCTTGCGGATAATACCGCTCGATTTTCCGTTCACGGAACGGGGAGCGGAACCGATCTTCGTCGCTAAGGTGATGAACGGAGGAATGGGCGCTTTCAACAGGATGCTCTTCGATCTCTACTTTCATCCTGACAAAGGTTCCCATCAAAGGCTCGATGGGGCGCGATACGTTGCCATCGTGGAGAATATCGGGGACGTGCGCTCCTGCAAAAAAGTGCGGCGACTCTATGTGTTCGGCGACCGGCCGGAGGAGGAAAGACTCTTTTTGGTCTATCCCTTCGCGGAGGAACCCCTGGAATTGCAGCGGGACCACGTGGGGGACTGGGGTGAGCTTCTCTCCATGATCGCAAACCCGGCAGAATGGGTGATAAGCGCGGTCTATGCGGTGAAGGGCCGCTTCGTTTTAAGCGAAGGCAAGTTCCAGCCGACTCGCCACGAGCCGGCTGCCGCTGTGTCAATCGCACCGGCATTGCCCGGCATTCCAGTCACAAATCCGGTGGCGGTTCTGCGCCTTCAGGGCGGACTCCCCGCTGTGGGAGAGGCTCATTTCAATCTGGGCGGCGATTTTCATTTTGTTGTGGGCGGATTGGATGGGGGTTACCATGTGGGTGTAGTGCCCGTCACCATGGAAGAGGCATCAATCGATGCCCGCGAGGCTGCGACGGCCAGGCTTGCCGCATACACGTACCAGTCTTACGGGAACGGGCTCATCCCTCCGGACCACGACTTCGTGGATGTCTTCGGCCAGGATCGGGTACAGACCGAGTGGCTGCAGTCAGAAGCACGTGCTTTCATCAGGCTCATGGCCGGCCACGGCGAATTTCAGCCGCAGATGACTGCAGAGATGGCTGAAGCTCGTGCCGAATCAAAGGCAGCAGAACTGGCCGGCTATTTTAAACGCATCCCTGAGAGCGGGCAAGGGAAATTGGACCCCCTGGTTGAAAAGGCCAACACTGACTCCGGGGGAAACACATTGTCAGATATCAAGGCGGATGCGGGAGGGAAGGTGGGACACACCACTCCGACTACGCTCTTTGCGGCCGTTTCCCGGGCAAGCCTGATGGAGGCAAAGGAAAATGGACTTATAAAGGACTTCAGAGTTTTCGGCGTGGGGGATGACCTTCACCTCGTGATGCACCACGTGAGTGGTGTGGACGCCAATGCCATACATCTTCTCGCGTTTCGGTCGTTCTGGCGCGAGGTGTGGGTAACGGAAATAATGGGATTTAAACCCTATGCCCTGGCCCAGGATCTCCAGATCGGCCCGGCGACAAAAGGGAAGAAGGTTGAAGAGCTGGCTGAGCCCAGCGAACGTTTTGTGGAGCTGCTTAACGAGACTCTACCCGAGCCCGAACGGTCATCCATCGAGAAGATCCGGTCTGCCATGGCAAAATGGAAGGCGGGCCACGCCGGGGTGGAGGTGAAAAAGCCTTTCGCAGGCAATGTCACGGGGCAGGGGCCTGGATTTGCGGAAGTGCCCGTTGGGAAAATGGGCAACGTGTATCTTCTGGCTGCAGATAAGGCGGGACCGGCATGTTTCAATATCCCTCTGTTCCACGCAGCGCGCGAAGCCATACGCGAGCCGGGATTCCAGTCACGTTACGGGCAGGACCTGGCTTTTGAGATCTGGGATATTCATCGCCACACGAGAATTTTCTTAAGCGCCCGCTGGCACACGGATGATATCCTGACCTTACTCGGGGCTACAAATCTTTTCAACGTGAAGCGCATCTGGTCAATGAACCGCAGTGTCACAGGCAAAGAGGAAGTGGAGCAGGCGCTTGGGAGTATGCTGCTCTCAGCCTCCACAGAGAGGCTTGCAATCATCACGGGCGGTCAGTATGTCGGCAAGGACGATCCGGTGCTCCTGGGGGTCGAAGAACTTGTTCTGCCCATTTTCGAGCTGCTGAAGTCCGGATATTTCATGACCCAGGGAGATGAACGGGGTTCGCATTACATGATGCTCGTCCCAAAGCCGCTTCCGGAGGCAGTGGGCACGATACGGAGCAGAGGTCTCCATGTGGGGTTAGTGCTCGGTTACGGCCCCGAGGGCATTACACAGATGAGGGACGTCTTCGCGGAGCCGAGCTATCATGAGGCGCGGATCCGAATAGACAAGATCAACGCCAAACTGTGGCGGGCACAGGGATCGGAGTTCACGCCTGTGGGTGTAGGCGCCCGTGACGTGGAACCGGCGTATCCGCTCGTGAAGGTGCTTAACCGTATTACTGCGGACGGATCGGCTTACGCGTTACCGGTAAAGAGCGTGCTCGAGGAGGTGTACAAGAAGCTGACGTAAGCGGGCGCCCCGTAAAAGACTCCTAAAACGGGATTTCAGCCGCTTTTTTTAGCGTGAGGTATACAGTTTTGGCTGCCATTGCCGATAACATCTTTTGTGCTATAATAAAAAAGACTCGACTCCAAGGAGGGTATTATGGACCCGAAAGACGTGAGGCTGCAAGGACTTCTTCAGACATTTGGAAAAACGATTATCCTTCCCTATGATCAGGGATTGGAGCATGGACCGCGGGATTTCTTTCATGCGCCATTTGCCGAAAATCCTCTGCATATCATAGAGATTGCAAAAAAGGCGAGATACAACGCGGTTGTCTTCCATGTGGGAAACGCCCGCCGGTACTTCGACCGTATGTACAATGAAGTGCCTCTGGTTCTCAAAGTGAACGGCAAAACCGAGATCCCGAGCGACGCCGACCCTCTCTCTCCTGTAACGGCCTCGGTCGATGACGCCCTTCGTCTTTCGGCCATAGCTATCGGTTACACGCTGTATATAGGCTCGTCACGCCAGGATGAGGATTTCGAGCAGTTCGCCGCAATCAGGGAAGAAGCGCACCAGGCAGGATTGCCGATCATAGTCTGGTCATATCCCCGGGGCCGTGAAATTGAGGCAAAAGGGGGCAAGAACAGCCTCTATGCTATCGAATATGCAGCACGCACGGCCGTGGAGCTTGGCGCCGACATGGTAAAAGTGAATGTGCCGAGCATGAAAAAAGACCCGAAGGTGCCTGAGCCCTATCAGAGCTTCAACGTGGAGCTTGAAGAGGCCTTGAAACGGGTCGTGAGGGCGGCCTGCGGCGCGCCGGTCATCTTTGCCGGCGGAGAGATGGTTTCCGATGAGGACCTGCTCGCGAAGGCGCGTCTCTGTATAAATGCAGGCGGATCAGGCTTTATCTTCGGCCGCAACATATGGCAGCGCCCGCTTGAGAAGGCCGTGGAAATAACCGTGAAACTCAAACAGATCATACGGGAAGGCAAGGCAAAGAAATAGAAGACGCGATCCAGGCGCGAAACTACTCGTTGAAGAACTACAGGATCATTGATCACGAAGCAGACGTGGGTTTCGAGGTTTACGGCAGCACGGAAGAAGAAGTTTTTAGCGAGAGCGCTCACGCCCTGTTCTCACTCATAGCGGACATGAATCCGGTGCGTCCCATCGAAGAAAAGCGGCGCCCCATTGCGGGGTACGGCGAACCTCTTGTCATCTTCCTCAACGATCTGCTTTATCTGTGGGACACGGAGCAGTTCCTCCCCAAAGAAATAGCCATCGAGAAAAAAAAAGGCGAACTCACTGCCATCCTCAAGGGTGAGCGTTTTGACGAAACGAGACATACGGCTATCGGCGCGGTCAAAGCAGTGACGTACCACAGGTTCTTCCTTGGCAGAAACAAGGGGCGATTCAAAGCGACTTTCATTGTGGATCTGTGAGGGAAAGAACGACATGGCCGAGAGAACGAAAACGCCTTTGAAAAAACTTGATAACAATCGCTATCTCGTGGAAAAGCACGGGGCCATGCGGGTCGACGGACTTATCTTTCTTGACGATGAGCTTCTCAAGATACTCGGTACCGATGAGAGTATCAAGCAGGTTGAAAACGTGGCTTGTTTGCCGGGCATTGTGGGCGCTTCCATGGCCATGCCCGATATGCACTGGGGATACGGTTTCCCCATCGGCGGGGTCGCGGCATTCGATGCCGAAGAAGGGGTCATTTCGCCCGGGGGTGTGGGCTACGATATCAACTGTGGTGTGCGGCTCATGCGTTCATCGCTTAACGCAAAAGAGATAAAAGAGGAGCTTTCTCAGATCATCGATAACCTTTTTGTCAACATTCCGAGCGGGGTGGGTTCGCACCGGAAAGATTTGAAACTGTCACGGGACGAGATAAGAAAGGTCCTGCATAAGGGCGCACGGTGGGCCGTGGAGAAAGGATACGGGGACGCCGGGGATTTGCGCCGCATGGAAGATAACGGCGAGCTTTCCCATGCCGATCCCGATTCTGTTTCGGAAAGGGCCTACGAACGGGGCAAAGACCAGTTAGGCACCGTGGGGAGCGGAAACCACTTCGTGGAAGTGGGCAGGATCAGTGAGATCTATGACGAGAAGACCGCCCAGGCATTCGGGCTTTTTATAGACCAGATTACGATTATGATCCACAGCGGGTCTCGGGGGCTCGGATATCAGGTATGCGACGATTATATCAGGGAGATGATCAGGGCTTCGGAAAAGTATGGTATATCGCTTCCCGACAGGCAGCTCTGCGCAGCGCCTTTCACCTCTGACGAGGGACGACGGTATTTTGGGGCCATGGCTGCGGCGGCAAATTACGCCTTCGCGAACCGGCAGATGATTACGCACTGGGTGCGCGAGACCTTCGAGAAGAGTCTGCGGACAAGCGCCTCCCACCTCGGCCTTTCGCTTGTCTATGACGTCTGCCACAACATCGCGAAGTTAGAGAAGCACCGTGTGAAGGGAAAGGACGTGGCACTCTGCGTTCACCGAAAGGGCGCTACACGGGCCTTCGGCTCGGGCAGTAGGGGCCTGCCCGATGAATACCGGCATGTGGGGCAGCCGGTGCTTATTCCAGGCGACATGGGCAGGGCATCGTATGTGCTTTGTGGCACCGAGGCCGCCATGGACGAGACCTTCGGAAGTACCTGTCACGGCGCCGGACGGGTCATGAGCAGAGGCCAGGCCATAAGGGCGGCAAAAGGACGAGCCCTTCACAAAGAGATGGAAGATAAAGGGATTTACGTGAAAGCGGCGAGCAAGACAACACTTGCCGAAGAGATGCCCGAGGCGTATAAGGATGTTTCCAGGGTAGTCCGCGTGGTCCACGATGCCGGGATATCGAGGCTTGTGGCTAAGATCATCCCGCTCGGCTGCATCAAGGGGTAAATGGGCAAGAGCTTAAAGCAATAACGGACCGAGCGGTGTCACGCGCGGCCTTTTGAAATGGGGCTCGTTTTCTGTTAAAATATGGGGCTTCAAAAGCGGAATCAGTAGAAGATGAAGGTTAATGGACAGAATATTTGTAAAAGGCGCCAGGGAACATAACCTCAAGAATATCGACGTTACTCTCCCACGGAATAAGATGGTTGTAATCACGGGCCCGAGCGGCTCCGGGAAATCGAGCCTCGCTTTCGACACGATTTACGCCGAGGGGCAGAGGCGCTACGTGGAATCGCTCTCGTCCTATGCCCGCCAGTTTCTCGAACTCATGGACAAGCCCGATGTCGATTACATCGAGGGGCTCTCGCCGGCCATCAGCATCGAACAGAAGAGCATCAGTAAGAACCCGAGAAGCACCGTGGGTACCGTGACCGAGATTTACGACTATCTGCGTCTTCTCTTCGCCCGTATCGGCCACGTGTACTGTTACAACTGCGGCAAAGAGATTACCAGCCAGCATGCCCCGCAGATTGTGGACGCCATCCTGTCCCTTCCTTCGGGAACGCAGATCTCAGTGTATGCCCCCATCGTGAGGGGGAGAAAAGGAGAATACCGCAAAGAGATCGACGAGCTGAGAAAACAAGGTTTCGCCAAGATCAGATTGAACAAGAAGCTTGTGGACCTCTCCGAAGAGATCATACTTGACAAGAACAAGAAGCATGAAATCGATGTGGTCATCGACAGGATTACGTTAAGAGAAGGTATTGAACGTCGGCTTTTCGAGGCTGTCGAGCTTGCGCTCGCCAAGGCAAACGGTCTCATCACCGTCGAGACCAAGGAGAAAACGTACATCTTCAGCGAACGGTTCGCCTGTCCTGATTGCGGGATCAGCTACCCTGAGATTGCCCCGAGAATGTTCTCCTTTAATAATCCGTACGGCGCCTGTCCCGCCTGCTATGGCCTGGGCGTCAAGGAATATTTCGACCCTGTACTCATCGTACCGAATCCCGATCTGTCTTTGAGAGAGGGGGCTATACTCCCCTGGGCCGACAAGAACCCGGTCCACTTTTTGCCCTTTCTCGAAGCCCTGGTCAAACATTACAAGATCAACGTACGCAAACCCTTCAAGGATCTGCCCAAGCACGTGCAGGACGCCATCCTCTTCGGCTCAAAGGGTGAAGAGATCGATTTTTTCATCGATCACGGGGCAAGGAGAGAATTTGCAAAGAGGCCCTTTGAAGGCGCAATCGGTGAGCTTGAGAAGGAATGGGAGAAGGCCGATTTTTACGAAAAAGAAAAACTCGAACGGTTCATCAACCTCATTCCCTGTCCGGTTTGCAACGGGGCCCGACTCAAGAAAGAGATGCTCTGGGTCAAGGTGAACGGGCTCAATATCCATGAGATAGCGTCCCTCACCATCGAGGAGTCGCTCAAATTCTTCGAGAAGATCAAACTCTCCGATAAAGAACGGGAGATTGCCCGGGCCATTCTCAAGGAGATCGGTTCAAGGCTCAAATTCCTCCTGGATGTGGGCCTCGATTACGTGAGCTTAAGCCGCAATTCGGCCACGCTCTCGTCGGGCGAATCCCAGAGAATACGCCTGGCCACGCAGATAGGATCAGGACTCACGGGTGTGCTCTACGTGCTCGATGAACCGAGCATCGGGCTGCATCAGCGGGACAACGAGCGCCTGCTCGGGACCCTGAAAAGGCTTCGCGATCTCGACAACACGGTGATCGTGGTGGAACATGATCACGATGCCATCGTCCAGTCGGACTATGTGGTGGATTTGGGCCCCGGCGCTGGAGAGAATGGAGGCAGGCTCGTATTTCAGGGAACGCCCGCGGCCCTTGAAGAGCATCCCGATTCGATTACGGGTTTGTATATATCGAAACGGCGCCAGATCAAAGCGCCTGAAAAAAGAAAGAAGCCCAAAGGTTTTATCAAGATCAAAGGCGCCCGTGCGAACAACTTAAAATGCATCGACGTGGAAATCCCCCTCGGGGTCTTTACCGCTGTTACCGGCGTGTCCGGTTCGGGAAAAAGCACCCTCATTGTGGATACACTTTATCCCCTGCTCAAACAGAAACTCTACAAGTCCAAGGAACGGGCTGGAGAGACCGAGGGGATGACCGGATACGAAGCAATCGATCGTGTGATCGATATCGACCAGTCGCCTATCGGAAGGACGCCGAGATCAAATCCGGCCACATACACAGGCATTTTTACGCACATAAGAGAGCTTTTTGCCAAGCTCCCGGAATCACGGATGAGAGGGTACAAAGAAGGACGGTTCAGCTTCAACGTGAAGGGCGGCAGATGCGAAACCTGTACGGGGGAAGGCTTCGTCAAGATTGAGATGCAGTTCCTGCCCGATGTGTACATTCAGTGTGATGTGTGCAAAGGCAAACGGTATAATCGCGATACCTTAGAGATACGATACAAAGGAAAGAACATCGCCGATGTGCTCGAATTGACCGTGACCCAGGCGATGGAGTTTTTCGATGCGCTGCCGCACATCAAGAGCAAGCTCAAGGTGTTAAACGAAGTGGGTCTCGGCTACATCAGGCTCGGACAGGCCGCGACCACGCTTTCCGGAGGGGAGGCGCAGAGAATTAAGCTCTCCCGCGAGCTTTCCAAGAGGGACACGGGCAGCACGCTCTATATCCTTGACGAACCCACAACGGGGCTTCATTTTGCCGACATTGAAAAGCTCCTTCACGTGCTTTTTGAACTCATCGAACGGGGCAATACGGTTGTTGTAATCGAGCACAATCTCGACATTATCAAATGCGCCGACTATATTATCGATCTTGGCCCCGAAGGCGGGGAAAGGGGAGGCAGGATCGTGACCAAAGGCACACCCGAGGCGGTTATGGGGTCTCCCTCAAGCTATACGGGACTCTTTCTCAAGAAATATTTGAACGGCGATATCCTCAACAATAGGGCAAAAGATAAAGTCCTGGCCCAAAAAGTGCGATAATTACCTATAAGATGATCCCTGTCCCCAAAGCTGGAAGACACGTGGCTTTCTTCTTCTTCTGTATTCTCCTCGTGACGGCGCCCCTTACTCTTTCTGCCACTACGGGGTGGAAGAAGGTTGCCCTGACCACCGAGAAGGATACGTGGTATTCAGAAGAGGTCCTGGGGTTTTCATCCAAGGGGTCTGTAACCCCCGCACGCGGCCAGTTGAAACTCGTGCCTGCCCCGGCAAGCTCCGTGGGTTTAAGCATTAAGAGAGGACTTGCCCGTGACGGTCTCAATCCGGATGCTTTCCATTACTTCATAGAATCAGTCGAGGTGGACTGCAAAAAGAAAGTCTTTGCCATACGAAAGATCGATTTTTTCGATTCTGAGGACGCACGTATCTCTGGACAAACGTTTGCTGAGCCCAAACGATACACAGCGAGCCCCGGCAGCATCTTTGAGATGATCGCCTGGGATTTCTGTCAGAATAAGCCTGGTCTACTTGATACGGTCAAGGATACCCTCAAGCGAAAGAAGCCTTTTCTTTACCTGTTTCCCCAGGGAGAACCCGCCAAGTGATCCGTCGTCACGGATGACCCTGTGACAGGGAATGATGATAGGTATGGGGTTTCTTTTGACCGCCTGGCCCACAGCCCGGGCCGCCATGGGATATCCCAATCTCTTTCCTATTGAAAGGTAGCTCGCCAGTTCTCCGTAAGGGATTTTTCTGAGTTCCGCGAGTACCCTGCAGGTGAAGGGATTGAGCCCCGACGTATCCACATCCACATCGAAGTCGACCTTTTCTCCCCTGAGGTAGCGGTCGAGCAGGAGCCTTATGGTCTTAAAGGACCGTGGAGACTCGACGGCGTCAGGGTAGCGGGTCAGGAGGTATTTCTCCACCTGGTAGGGGTGTACTGAATTGAGATCGAGAGCGATTATCCTGTTGTTTTTAGAAACAACAGAGATGACGCCTAAGGACGATTCGAAGGAAGTGTACTCTATGGAATCCAAATTGACATCTCCCGTACGGTCAATTAGAATGAGATTACCATAAGGAGAGGCGAAAATGGAATGGTTTGTCCAGTTCTTCGGCACCGGGGGCGCCCGGTTTGTGGCCTCAAGACAGCTGCGCGCAACCGGAGGCCTGCGACTCAAATACAAGAGCACGAATATTTATATAGACCCCGGCCCCGGGGCTATTGTCCGGATCCGGGCAGCACAGGAAAGCTTTGATCCTGCCGAGCTTGACGCCATCATCCTTACCCATAAACATATGGACCACAGTAATGACGTGAATATTCTGATCGAGTCCATGGCGGAGGGCGGGTTCAAAAAGAAGGGCACGCTCTTTACGCCTCAGGATGCGCTTAACGAGGACCCTGTGGTGTTCCGGTTTGTGAGGGGTTACCTTGACCGTATAGTGGCGCTTACCGAGGCAGGGCGGTATTCGATCAAAGATGTTACATTCTCTACCCCTGTGCGACACCGTCATCCCGTGGAGACCTACGGACTTTTATTTCATCTTGAGAGCACCATCGGGCTTATTGCGGACACGAGATTCTTTGACGAACTGCCGGACCACTATCGGGCGGACTAC
>DATKMQ010000122.1 GCA_035541755.1 Syntrophorhabdaceae bacterium | reverse complement strand
GAGCTGAAAGGGGTGCTCAAGAGCTAGGCAGTACCCAAGGGACCGACTCTCGATCCCTCGCTCAAACGCCTCGCCGTCATGGTAGAAGATCATCCGCTGGAATACAAGGATTTCGAGGGTGTGATCCCGCGGGGCAATTACGGTGCGGGAGACGTTATCATCTGGGACAGAGGATCCTATCATCACCCTTCGGACGCGGGAGGGAAAAGAAGCGAGGCGGCACTTGAAGCAGGGTTGAGAAAAGGCGACATGAAGTTCACCCTGCACGGAGAAAAGCTCAAGGGTGAATTCGCACTGGTAAAGACCAGGAAAGACGACAGGTCCTGGTTGCTCATAAAGAAGAAGGATATGTACGCGACTGCGGATGACATTCTCAGAAACGACCGTTCCGTCGCGTCCGGCAGGCCGATTGGACCTATCAAGGCTGACCCCGAGAGAAAGGCGAGACCGGATGTGGCCGGTCCGATCCCTCCTCACAGCGCTATGGAATCGGAATACCTGAAGGACGCACCAAAAAGACCCATGCCGCACCGCATACGACCCATGCTCGCAACCCTCGCCAAGGCGCCGTTCGATCACCCGGACTGGATTTTCGAGGTCAAATGGGACGGATACCGGGCTATCGCCGAGATCCATAAAGAGGGCATCTCACTCTACTCCCGAAACCTTATCTCATTCAACCGAAAATTCCCTGCCGTTATCCAATCTCTCAGAAAACTCGGGTTCGAGGAGGCTGTGTTCGATGGGGAAATCGTCGTAGTCGATAAAAAAGGACGGGCCGATTTTCAGATGTTGCAGGACTACAAAAGAACCGGAAGCGGCTTTTTACTCTACTATGTTTTCGACCTCCTTTATTATGAGGGACATGATCTCACGGGTATGCCGTTAATCTTAAGAAAGGGCCTGCTCACACGTATCCTGCCTTCTTCCCCGACCATAAAATTGAGCGCCCATGTGGCTAACGACGGTATCCTCTTCTTCAATACAGCCAGGCAAAAAGGACTTGAAGGGATTGTGGCCAAGCATGCGCAAAGTCTGTACCGCACGGGCGAGAGGAGCCGCGAGTGGCTTAAGGTAAAGAGCGTGCTCACCCAGGAAGCCGTGATTGCCGGATTCACGGAGCCCACCGAACGCAGAAAGTATTTCGGTGCCCTCGTGCTTGGCGTATTCGAGGGGGCCGATCTTGTTTTCATCGGGCACACGGGAAGCGGATTCAGCGCCGAGACGTTAAAGACGATCCGCCGGAAACTACATCCTCTGATTCGCAAAAAATCTCCCTTCAAGGTAGTGCCCAGGACAAACATGCCGGTCACGTGGGTTAAACCGACACTCGTCTGCGAGGTGGCTTTTCGCGGCATTACCCGTGAGGCCGTCCTGCGACAGCCCGTCTTCTTGCGGCTCCGGGAGGACAAGTCTGTGCGCGAGGTTGTACGCGAAATACCCCAAGGAGGTGACCTGTGAAAATCCATGTCGGTACAAACGGTTACAGCTATAAGGAGTGGATAGGCGCATTCTACCCTGAGAAGATATCTCCCAAAGAGATGCTCAACTTTTACTCACAGCATTTCGACACGGTGGAGATAAACAATACCTTCTATCATATGCCTACCGAAAGTGTCCTCACATCCTGGGCACAGAAGGTACCTCGGGATTTCGTCTTCGCGGTCAAAGCGCCCCGGACTATTACTCATCTCAAGCGATTAAGGGATGTGGGAAAGGAAACAAAGTATCTCTTCAGGATGCTCTCAGTATTGGGCGTGAGACTCGGGCCTGTGCTCTTTCAGTTTCCCGGAAGCTTTCATGCGAACCCAACCGCCCTCAAAGAGTTCCTCACCCTGATTCCGCGCACCATCGCCTGCGCCTTTGAGTTTCGCCATGCATCCTGGCTCGATGCCCAAATTCTTAAGACGCTCACAGAGAGGAATCTAGGCCTCTGTACGGCCGATGCGGAGGAGAATCCGGCCCGTGAGATTGTCAGTACAACGTCGTGGGGGTATCTAAGGCTACGCCGCACAGATTATACGAACGCTGAGCTCTCTGCATGGAAGAAGAAGATCCTGTCTCAGAACTGGGATAAAGCCTTTGTCTTCTTCAAGCACGAGGAGGAAGAGCCGCAAGGACAGGGCCCTGAAACGGCCATCCGTTTCCGCGAGCTCATTGATTCCCAGGGAAAGACGTCGAGACAGAAAACGGGATAAAAGAAGAATATTGCCTTATCACCACCGAGGAAAGAAAGAGTAGTGAAAAGTGCGCGTATGGCGTGCTATACTTATTTAAGAAGAAGTGCCCAAGGTAACCAATGAGGAAGAAGACCTTCACCATGCGTAGCAGCGCAAAACCCAAATGGAAAGAGAGCGGCAAGTCTGTCGAAAAGGTGGTGCAGAAGCTAAAGGCATCGCTCCCGTTAAGCCCTTACAGAGAACAGTCGCTACGCATTCACGGTCTCATCTGTGCCAAGTGTGCGCGCGAGTTCGACTATAGAGACAGGCACTTGCTCACCGTGCACCACAGAGACGGCAACCACAACAACAATCCCCCAGACGGCTCCAACTGGGAAAACCTCTGCGTCTACTGTCACGACTCTGAGCATCAGAAGGGTATGCTGGGCGACTATTTCAGAGAGGGTGAGGAACAATAGAGGCGGTTAAGAACCCCGGTTGAAACAATAATCCAACCGATCGTATCTCATTTCCGACCTGAGCTTGATTCTACGAAAGACTTGAGCCCCTGGCTATGACACGACGAATCACTTCTCCCAGTTCGTCTATCTTGTACGGTTTAGCAATGACATCTTTGAAACCATACTGCGCATATTCGCTCATAATAGGATCGCTGGAATAGCCGCTCGATACGATAGCCCTGGCGTGAGGATCGATTTTCAAGAGTTCTTTGACTGTCTCTTTGCCTCCCATCCCACCCGGCACGGTAAGATCAAGCATCACTGCATCGTAGGCGTGTTCCTGATAAAGCGCAACGGCCTCTTCCCCGTTTTTTGCAAAATCTACCGCATATCCGTGAAGATTTAATATATCGCCTACCAGGTCCCGTATGGAATCCTCATCGTCCATCACGAGTATTCTTGCGCCCGATGGAGGCAACGACTGTTCGAGGTTTCTCTCGGAAGTAAGAATGCCCTGAAAAACGGGGAGGTACACATGAAATGTGGTACCCACGCCCAAAGCCGATTCCACGGCAATGTGACCTCCGTGATTCTTGATAACCGAGTAGGCTATGGCAAGTCCCAGGCCGCTCCCTTTTTGTTTGGTGGTAAAGTAAGGATCAAATATCTTATTGAGGTGGTCTTCCGGAATACCGATCCCCTGGTCAATGATCGATATCTTTACATATCTTCCAGCTTTAAGGTGGGGTGTCGGCGTATCCATGATCGCATTCTCCGCCTGCACCACAATTGTGCCTCCGTTGGGCATGGCCTGAGACCCGTTAATCACGATATGCCCTACTGCCTGGGTGACCTGCCCCTCGTCGATCTCAACAGGCAAAAGATCCGAGGCAAGATCGAACTTACAGACTACGGAGGTGCCGATAAGGGTAAACTGGCAGACATCTTTCAGGAAATCGCCGATGGCAACCACCTTCTTTATGGGTGCCCCGCCCTTCGAAAAGGTGAGGAGTTGCTGCGTCAGGTCCTTTGCCCGCATAATGGCCTGTTCAGCGTTGGTTAGCTTTTCCTGGGCCTTTTCCTGATTCTTGTCCATATACATTCTTGCCAGCGAGACGTTGCCCAGGATCATGGTGAGGATATTATTAAAATCGTGAGCAATGCCTCCGGCAAGGACGCCCAGGGATTCAAGTTTCCCCATCTTCTCCTGTTCCATTTCCGCATCTTTCCGACCTGTAATATCGGTAACAGTCACGATCCTCGTAGAATCATCGATTGGCGCTGACTGGAGAAGAATCTGGACGATGGAACCATCTTTCCTTCTATGTTCTGTTTCACACAAGGGCCCTGCATCCCTCAACCCCCCTACCCTTTCATACTCTGCATCATTGGCGTACAGAAATCGGAGATTCTTGCCCGCAAATTCTTCAAAGGAATATCCAGTCATCCGACACATGGCTTCGTTGACCCATTCGAAGGTCCTGTTCTTCACACGACAAATGCCGATGGGAGAAACAGACAGGATGGCCCTCAACGACCTCTCCGATTCCTCGGTTCTTGCTTCGGCCCGTTTCCTTTCTGTGACGTCATGGATAATGGAATGGAGAAGCTCTAGTCCCCTCAGCCGAAGAGGCCCGCTGTATACCTCCACGTCTCTTACCTCACCGTCCGCCAGACGATGCCGAAAACTGAAGAAATTTTCTTTGTTCAGGTTTGCCTTGTTCATCTCTTCCAGGACAAGATCTTTGGGCAGGATATTGAGGTCAAAGACTGTCATCGTGGACAATCGTTCGTTATCGTATCCGTAAAAACGACACGCGGCAGGGTTGGCATGCACGATGCTGCCCGTCAGTGGATCTATAAGAAGCATTACTACCCCCGTATTCTGAAAAAGAGAGTCGTAAATGGCTTCGCGTTCCCTCACGAGCTTCTGGGACAGACCCTCTTCGTCACCCTCGGGTGATATTTGTTCTTGCGGTTGTTGCTCTTTCTTCAAACCATTACCTCACTATTTGTTTCTTTCCACCGGCGAGAAGTGGCCTTGTCGCACACATGTCGGCCATATCCTCTGCTCACCTCTTTTCCTGTTCGGATAGTCTCCCTGACAGTATCGCGTATTCAAAGCCGTCGAGAAGCGCCATGAATGAGGCCATATTGATGTTCTCCGAAATGGCCACAACGCTCCAGACATTGTTTCCATCAGAAAAAATAATGTTTACCTCCACCTTGGCGGAGGTCCCGGCCTTCGAATCATGGATCCTCGAGGAGAAATCGACAAGCTTGACCCCCTGGATTACAGGGAAAATGGAGGAAAGGGATTTTTTCAACACATTGGCGAGGGCATCCACGGGGCCCACGCCTGTTGATGCCTCATGCATGCGTTGTTTCTCGGTTTCGATAATGACCGTAGCCTCGGGTCTTAGTCCGTCATCTATGAGCCGATATGTCCCCACCGCTTTGAAGGGGCTCTTATATCCCTTCCGAGAGCGAAGAATGTTGAGTTCTTTTGTGGCGTCCGTAATATTAAGAAGCTTCTTCACCTGTTTCTTTCCTCTTCGATAAGCAGTTTATAATCGATACTATCCACAAGCGCTCTCCAGCTCGCCTCGATAATATTCTCCGACACGCCTACGGTCCCCCAGGTATGCTTCCCGTCACTGCTTTCAATGAGCACTCGCGTGCGAGCGCCGGTGCCGTCCTTGGTCGACAGCACCCTGACCTTGTAGTCCACAAGGTCCATTTCCTTGAGCTCGGGGTAGAATTTATGCAGGGCCTTTCTCAGGGCATTGTCGAGGGCATTCACGGGGCCCTTGCCGAGCGCAGCCGTGTGTTCGGTCTTGTCGCCGACTTTGACATGGATTGTCGCTTCCGTAACGGGGTGGGCCCGCTCCTTTTTCTCCACTATGATTCTAAAGCCTACAAGATCGAAATAGCTCTTATGGATACCGAGGTCTTTCTTGATAAGAAGCTCGAGGGAGCCTTCCGCCGCTTCGAACTGATAACCGTGCATCTCCAGAGTCTTGATCTTCTGCACGATATCCTTGACCACCTTTCTGTCTTTGCCCATGTCGATGTTGAACTCTTTGGCCTTGTAGAGAATATTGCTCTCACCCGATAGGTCGGAGATGAGCACCCGCTGCTTGTTGCCCACATATTCGGGCTGTACGTGCTCGTACGTCGCGGCGTTTCTCCGTATGGCACTCACGTGGATGCCACCCTTATGCGCGAAGGCGCTTTCACCCACGTAGGGTCTGTGTTTGTCAGGGATAAAATTCGCCAGTTCGTCGATGAAAAGACTCAACTCGCGAAGCTTCCGGAGTTTTGGTTTCTGTATCCCGCTGTGACCCATCTTGAGGATCACGTTTGGGATGATGGAGCAGAGGTTTGCATTTCCACACCGCTCACCGTAACCATTCACGGTTCCCTGGACCTGCGTGCATCCTGCCTGTACGGCCATGAGCGTATTGGCCACACCAAGCTCGGTATCGTTATGGGTGTGAATACCGAGCGGCGCTCTGAGAGCGGCCTTCACATTGCTCACGATGTCATGCACCTCATAGGGCATACTGCCTCCGTTAGTGTCACACAGAACAATCGTATCTGCCCCGGCGTTGTATGCCGTCTCGATGACGCGCATGGCATATGCCCTGTTCTTCTTGTAACCGTCGAAGAAATGTTCCGCATCGAAAAAGACCTTCTTCGCCATTTGTTTGAGATACGCAATGGTCCTATCAATCATCTCGAGGTTCGTGTCAAGGCCTACCCGCAGGGCGTCTTTTACGTGGAGGTCCCAGCTCTTGCCCACGATCGCGATGTACTCTGTGTGGGCGTTCATGAGGGCCATGATGATCTCATCATTTTGCGGGCTTGACCCGGCTTTCATGGTGCTACTGAAGGCAACAACTTTCGCATTCCTGAGATTCAGCTTCTTGACTTCTTTGAAGTACTGGAGATCTTTCGGGTTTGATCCGGGCCAGCCCCCTTCTATGTAGTGCATGCCAAATTCGTCAAGTTTCTCCGTGATCCGGAGCTTATCGGTCAACGTAAAGGCGATATCTTCCGATTGTGCACCGTCTCGTAACGTGGTGTCGTAGAATTCGACCCTCACGTCTCCTCCTTCACCTCTTCGGCGTCAAGGCCGAAATGCTTGTGAAGCGCCCTTACCGCAAGTTCGCCGTATTTGCTCTCGATTACACAGGATATCTTGATCTCCGATGTGCTGATCAGCTCGATATTAATGCCTTCGTTTGCAAGTATGGTAAACATCTTGGCCGCGATACCCGCGTGGGAACGCATGCCGAGCCCCACGATAGAAACCTTGGCGATATCTTCATCGAGGCCGACTTTCACACTGTCAAGCCCCTTAGCCATCTCTTCAGTAATCTTCAGCGCCTTTTTGGCGTCCGCTTTTACAACGGTGAATGTAATGTCGTTATACTTGTCATGGCTTACGTTCTGGACGATCATATCGACAACGATATTTGCATCGGCGAGCGCACTAAATATCTTTGATGCGATGCCGGGTTTGTCCGGAACCCTGCTCACGGTAATCTTGATTTCGTTCTTGCTGTAGGTAACCCCCGAAACGACAACCTTTTCCATCATGACCTTGTCCTCCTTACACACGAGCGTTCCTTCGCCTTCCATAAGAGATGATTTCACGAGAATCGGCACGTTATACTTCTGAGCAAGCTCCACGGAGCGTATTTGCAAAACCTTGGCCCCAAGGCTCGCCATCTCGAGCATCTCGTCATACGATATTTTTTCTAGTCTTCGCGCCTTTTCGCAGATATTCGGGTCCGTCGTATACACGCCATCCACATCGGTGTAGATCTCGCAAACGTCAGCTTTGAGGGCCGCTGCAAGGGCCACCGCGGTCGTGTCCGATCCTCCCCTGCCGAGCGTCGTGATATGCCCTTGTTCCGTAATACCCTGAAAACCCGGCACCACAACTATTTTCCCCGCCTTGAGCTCAGTAAGAATGTTGTCACTTTCTATGCGGGCTATGCGAGCCGAACCAAAACTCGAATCACTCACGATGGGTATCTGATCTGCCTGCAGAGAAATGGCATCCTGGCCCATCTCTTTGAGGGTAATCGCCAGAAGGGCTGAGGTAACCTGTTCCCCCGTAGAGATCAGCACATCAAGCTCTCTCTCATCGGGAAATTTCGCAACGTCATGGGCAATATTAAGGAGCCTATCCGTCTCCCCTGACATAGCTGACACGACGACAATCACATCCATTCCCCTTTTTTTGTACGCAATGGCTTTGTTCGCCACGTTCCGTATACGCTCAATATCTTTGACTGAAGTTCCGCCGTATTTCTGCACCACAAGCATGCCTGTTTCCTCCAAGACTCAGCTTTCTCTATGGACAGTCAGCGCTCGCCGTATACATACCGCGAGCCAAGCCGCTGCCTTATCGTTTGATCATAACAATTTTTCGTTCATTTTCTCCAGTAATTTCTACCTGGATCTCGATATTGTCGTTCCACGGAAGGCCTTTATCGGCCCATTCCACGACCACAATCCCCGTGTCCAGAAACTCTTCGAGATTAAGATCGTGAACCTCGTCGGCTTCTATTCTGTAGAGATCCACGTGGCAGAGTACGGATGTTCCTTCATAGAGATTCATGATAGCAAAGGAAGGGCTCATCACGTATTCCCAATCGGGTACCCCCATGCCCCGCGCAATACCCTTCACCAGATGGGTTTTTCCGGATCCAAGCTCCCCGTACAGGGCATACACTTCGCCGCGGTTCGCCTGTCTTCCTATGCGATCCCCGATATCGAACGTTTCAGAGGGACTTCTCGATATAAATTCTCTCTTCTCCATTCCGAATTTCCTTCACCGCCCTGCCAATCCCGTGGAGAAGATCGGTTGCGAGAAGGTCCGTATCGCCCCTCTCGTCTGTCCACAGGTCCGCCATGTACCCGTGCAGGTACGCGCCAAGTGTGGCCGACTCTTGAAGCGTGTATCCCTGGGCCGCCAATCCCCCGATAAACCCCGTGAGGATGTCTCCGCTCCCGCCTTTTGCGAGTGCGGCATTTCCGGTAGGATTGATGAATATTTCCTTATCACTCGTGAAGAGGATACTTCGTGCACCCTTCAGAAGGAGGTTTACCCCGTACTTCTGGACGAATTTCACGCCGGCCCCTATCCTGTCTGCGTTCACGGCCTGTGGCGTCGTACCGGTCAGGCGCGCAAACTCTCCGGGATGGGGGGTCAGCACCGCTTCTGCCTTGAGTTTGCTCAAGACTTTGAGATGCCCTTCAAAGGCATTGATGCCGTCTGCATCGATGACAAACGGCTTTTTGGCGTCGACAACAAGTTTTCTCACGATCTCCATAGATTCTCCAAACCGGGAAAGGCCGGGGCCAACCACGATCACATCCTTGTCTTCTAGGAAATCCATGATCTTCCTGTACGAGGAGAGAAGAAAGCATCCCCTGCCTTGATCTTCCACAGGATATGTCATGACCTCGGTGAGCTTCGCTTCCATAATGGCATTGAGGCTCGCCGGTATAGCAAGGGTGACAAGTCCGGCGCCGATCTTCAAAGCGGCAAGGGACGACATGGAGGCAGCACCTGTCTTGCCAACGGACCCGGCGACCACCGCCACATGACCATATGTACCCTTGTGAGACCAAGGAAGCCTCGGACGCAGAAATCCTCTAAGCAGGTTCCCATCCACAACTTGACCGTCTATGCCGAGCTCGCTTTCGGCTAAAGTTGGGATCGAAATATCAATAACGGTGATCCTGCCCGCATGGTCCGCTCCGGGATAAAGAAGGTGTCCCAACTTCGGGTAGCCGTACGTGTAGGTGTGCGTCGCCTTCACGGCCGCCCCGAGGGCAACCCCGCTTCTTCCATCGATACCCGAAGGTATGTCGACAGCGATGACCGGTTTGCCCGAACGGTTAATCTCTTCAATGGTAACCCTTTCTCTGCCTTTGACCTCCTTGGAGAGTCCCGTGCCAAAGATTGCGTCGACCACGATATGGGTGTCCTTCAAACCTTCCTTGACAATCTTCGGACTGCCATCGCACTCAATAATCTCGCCTCCCATTGATGTGTACAAATTCATGTTGAGCGCTGCATCACCGCTCAAATCTTCGCGCCTGCAAAGCAGATAGACTTTGGTTTTGTATTGATCGGCCAGGGCGTATCGGGCGATCACAAACCCATCGCCCCCGTTGTTACCTCTTCCGCACACGACTGCGATATGTCTTTTGTCGGCAAGATATTTTTCTTTCATGAGCCGGTAGGTGTTGCGGCCCGCATTCTCCATGAGTACCGCCGAAGGAATGCCCCAGGTCTTTATAGCATACGCGTCATATCTGGCCATCCGTTCCGGTGAGAGAATCTTCATACCATCATCCTCCTTGAGTGCAGCGCGAAAGACTTTTGATCATATTCGTCTATTATTATAACCTATTACGGTCATATTATCGCTAATTTTATGTCATCCTGGAAATGCCTTAGCTCACGCTCAGTAAACACCACGGCCCCATATTAGCCCCACGCTTCTCTAGATAGCACGTTAAAGAGAATCACATTGACTTGACACAATCGAGGTTGCCATACACCCACAAACTGTGCTCCGCGCAGCATAGTTGCCAAGTGAATACTCTGCGACTATGCTGCGATTGCCGGGGCGGGCCTCGACCGCCGGGTGAGTGGACGGAAGGCGTGAAGCGGGCTTAAGATGCGGCTTCCGAACACCGCTCACCGTTCCCAAAACGGAATCTGATTTTTTTGAATTATTTCTCTTCGTTGATGTTTACCACGGCCACAGCGTATGCATGTTCGTGAGATATGCTGACGTCATCGTAGCGCTTCCCCCGGAAACGGATGAATGGCCGAGCGCCTTCATGACAGACAACAATATCTCTCCACGGGACTCCTCTGCCCAGCGCCTTGATGAATGCCTCTTTGGCGGCGAACTGTCCGGCGAGGGTCTCTTCCATCCTCCGCTTCCCTCTGGCGTAGTTTGCTTCGTCTTTCGAATAGACCCTGTCAAGAAAGCGTTCCCCATATCTCTCTACTATCCTGTGTATCCTTGCTATGTCCACAATATCGACGCCGATCATTGTCACGTCTTCATGAGCGCGATCATGTCTATCACTGCCCGGTCAAGACCCACGAAGACCGCCCGCGCTATAATACTGTGGCCGATACTCAATTCGTCAATCTCCTGAATGGCCGCCACCTCTTTCACGTTATGGTAATTAAGACCGTGACCCGCGTTGACACCGAGCCCCAACTCCTTTCCACGTACGGCCACATTCACGATTTTTTTTAGTTCACCTTGTTTCGCCCTTTCCGATTGGGCATCGCTAAATGCCCCCGTATGAATCTCTATCATATCGGCATGAATCCTGTGGGCCATCTCGATCTGGGTCTGCACGGGATCGATAAAGAGACTTACCTGAATACCCTTGCCTTTGACTTTTTCAACGACCCTTGCTAAACGATCAGAAAGCTTTACCACGTCAAGCCCGCCTTCGGTCGTCAGCTCTTTTCTCTTCTCCGGCACGAGTGTGACCATGTCCGGCTTTATATCACAGGCAATGGCCACTATCTCCGGTGCCGCTGCCATCTCAAGATTCAGCTTTGTCTTGATCACATCCTTTAGTATGGCCACATCCCTGTCTTTAATGTGTCTTCGGTCTTCTCTTAAGTGTACGATGATACCCGAGGCACCTGCCATCTCGGCAGTTAAGGCCGCGTGTACCGGATCGGGATAATTAGTGCCTCGAGCCTCTCTTAATGTGGCCACGTGATCGATATTTACCATCAGGTCCGCCATCCTATTCCTCCGAAAGGTATTGTCTTGCTACGTCGGATATCTCTGCCGCGTAAGTATTGACGATCTCGCGGTCCACGCCTTCCACCATGACCCGAAGGAGCTTCTCGGTGCCCGAATATCGCACCACGACCCTTCCGGAATCTCCAAGCGCTTTGGTGATCTTTGAAATGGTATCGGCAAGAGGAGGGCATTGATCGATGGGCTTTTTTTCACGGACTTTCACGTTGTGCTCCACCTGGGGATATTCTATGAAACTACGGCTCAGCTCCCCCAGCGTCTTTTCCTTTTCGATAATCACATTGAGCATCCTGAGGGCCGTCACCATGCCGTCTCCCGTTGTGTTGTGGTCGAGGAAGACCACGTGACCCGATTTTTCTCCGCCGAAATTGAGTCCCTGTTTGAGTAAAGTTTCGAGCACATAGCGATCTCCCACATTAGCCCTGAGAAGGTTGATCCCCTGTTCCTTCAGACAGACTTCGAGACCCATATTGCTCGCAATGGTGGCAACCACTGTGTTCTTGTTGAGTCGGCTTTGCTCCTTCAGATGTGTGCCGAGGATCGTCATAACCGCGTCGCCGTCAACCACACCGCCCTTCTCGTCAACGAATATCACCCTGTCGGCATCGCCGTCAAAGGCGATACCGATGTGGGCGTCGTGCTCCACCACAAGTTCCTGCAAATACTCCGGATACAGGGAGCCACACTTCCGGTTGATGTTTTCGCCGTCCGGGTCAACGCCGCAGGTCACCACATGGGCGCCGAGTTCTTCAAACACGCTGGGCGCCACCTTATATGCAGCACCGTTGGCGCAATCGACCACAATGCGCAGGCCGTCAAGGGAGTACTTCTGGGGGAATATGTTCTTGAGGAAGACGATATAGCGTCCGATGGCGTCTTCGATTCTGTGGGCCTTGCCGATCTCATTTGCCACGGGCCTCAAGGCATCGAGGGAATCATCGAAAATCAGTTGTTCGATTTCGCTCTCCAAATCGTCGGGGAGCTTGAAACCGTCTCCCGAAAATATCTTGATGCCGTTGTCCTGATAAGGGTTGTGGGAGGCTGATATTACAATACCGGCGTCCGCCCTCATGCTGCTCGTAATGAAGGCAATCCCCGGTGTGGGTAGTGGTCCTACAATCCACACGTCAAGGCCCATTGAACAAACGCCTGAAGCGATGGCGGTCTCCAGCATATACCCTGAAAGCCGCGTGTCTTTTCCCACGACAATCCTGCCTCTGCCGTGACGTTCTTTGAATACGTGCGAAACCGCCCGGCCGAGCTTCAAGGCTATCTCCGAGGTCATCGGATACGCATTCGCTATGCCTCTGATTCCGTCAGTTCCGAAAAGCTTCCTTTCCATGATGCCTCCTCAGAATAACCCTCACCGTATCCGGCGCTATCTTGCTGCGCACCAATCCTTCCGTATCGAGCGTGACGGAAATAACCTCCTGGTCCTGCTTCAGGGCACCGCCCACTGGATTCGTTTCGATGACAGTCTTTCCTTCCAGTATCCTTGCCGGGCCGGAAATGCTCACGTACTGTGGACTCCACGACGCTACATCGTACTTGCCGGCCCATTTTTTTTCCAATTTTACCACGGTTCTCAGTTTCTTTTGGATGATCCGGTCGAGATCGACCTTGATTGCGCTCGGCTTGATCTCATCTATTTGCACGCCCTTAGGTATCTGTATGTTGCCCCTCGTTATGTTGAAAATATTCTCACCGTCTCGCGCCTCTGAGCCATTGATCAAGACCTTTGCATCGTTGTCCCTCACGTCCTTGAGGATCGACACGCGTCCGCTGAGCGTCACGTCGATCTTCTCAGTATCGATCTTCATGATCACAAATTCTCTACTCAAACCGCTTATTGAAACCGGGACGGTGATCTCTTTTTTCATCTCGCCGATGAGATAAACCGTGATCCACAACATAATTGCAAGAATAATAGAGAGAAGCTTGAGCTTCCAATTATCGAGAATATATTTCTTCAGGGTCTTCATAGCTAATATCTCAACGGAGAAGTTCTCTCAGCACCTTCTTCAACTCATCTCCACTCACATTGGGAAATATCTCACCCCGATAGGTGTAAGAGACCACGCCCCTCTCCTCAGACACGATGAGGGCAACGGCGTCCGTGACCTCGGTTATGCCCATACCCGCCCTGTGTCGCGTGCCAAAACTCTTGTCCACTTCATCATTCGAAGTCAGCGGGAGCACACAGCCCGCGGCCTTAATTCTTCCTTCCCTGATTATCATGGCCCCATCGTGAATGGGCGATCCATGCTGAAAAACGCTCACGATTAACTCCGTATTGACCTCGGCATCGAAACGCACGCCCACCTCCATAAACTCTTCCAGTCCGACCTCCCGCTCAATCACAATCAAGGAGCCTGTTCTTCTCTTTGCCATGACGACGCAGGCATTTACCAGTTCATCGTAAAAGAGCGTCTCCTGGACATAGGTAATCTTCTTGAAAAAGGGACTTCTCCCGAGGGCGAGCAACAACCTTCGTATGTCATCCTGGAATATGACCACGATGACGAATATGATGGAACTGACAAAACTGTTGAAGATCCATCCGATGGTAAAGAGGCCGAACTGCTTGGCCAGGGCGAAGACGAACATGACAATGACGAGGCCCAGAATGAGCTGTATTGCCCTGGTGCCTTTTATCAAGAGAAACGTCCGGTAAATGATGAACGAGACGATCAGTATATCGATGACGTCTCTCAGTATATCTGTTGCATCTTGCCATCCGGCAACCGGCGTCATGACGTCATCACCGCCTCAACGATTTGAAGTACCTCTCTCGTCTTTTTCACATCGTGCACGCGAACGATATCGGCCCCGTTCATAAGCGACACAGCCACGGCCGCGAGCGTGCCGTAAGCCCTCATGTCCACAGGAGCGCCGGTTACGGCGCCGATGAAGCTCTTCATGGAGGCGCCTACAAGCACCGGCCTGCCGAGTTTCTTGAATTCGCCGAGCCTTTTGAGAATTCTCAGATTATCCTCTACCCTCTTCCCGAACCCGATGCCCGGATCAAGGATGATATGTTCCTCTCTGACGCCCGATTTTGTTGCCGTCTCAATCTGCCGGGCAAAAAAATCATTTATCTCGAAAACAACGTCGTCGTAATGAGGGTCCTTTTGCATGTCCTTGGGCGTCCCTTTAATATGCATGATCACCACGTAAGCCCCGAGCCTACCCGCCAGCAGGGCCATATCCGCGTCGAAGGTAAGGCCGCTTATGTCGTTGATCATATCGGCGCCCGCGCGACAGGCCTCACGGGCGACCTCCGATTTGTACGTATCGACAGAAATAAAAACATCGGAGTGTTCGCGAATTTTCCCGATTACCGGAACAACTCGCGCCAACTCTTCTTCAACGCTCACCGAATCCGCGTTGGGTCTTGTCGATTCCCCTCCCACATCAATGATATCCGCTCCGTCTGAGATCAAGGCAAGGGCTTGTTCAACCGCCCTGTTTTCACTGTCATATCGGCCGCCGTCAAAGAAGGAGTCGGGTGTCACATTGAGAATGCCCATGATGAGGGGTCTATTGTTGCTCGGGAGCTCCCTTGCCATCAGTACTTTCCTTGATAATCGTATCGATTTCCTGTCCGTCAAGAGTTTCTTTTTCTAAAAGCGCGTTGGCGATAGCATGGAGGGAATCTATATTACTCGACAGCAGCCCCTTTGCCCTTTCATAGCAGCCATGGACGAGATTTTTGAGCTCCCCGTCTATATCCTCAGCGGTCCTTTCACTGAAATCTCGGTGTTTGGCGATCTCCCTTCCGAGGAACACGTGCTCTTCGTCCTTTCCATAATTGAGAGGCCCGAGTCTGTCGCTCATACCCCATTCACAGATCATCTTGCGCGCGAGTTTTGTGGCCCGCTCGATGTCATTTCCCGCTCCGGTTGTCTCATGCGTCAGGACAAGCTGTTCGGCGGCTCTACCCCCAAGCAAAATAGCGATACTGTTCACAAGATATTCCTTGGAATAATTGTGACGTTCATCGATCGGAAGCTGCTGGGTTAGACCGAGGGCCCTGCCCCTGGGGATAATAGTAACCTTGTGGATGGGGTCCGATCCGGGGATCAGTTTTGCCACAAGGGCGTGACCGGCCTCATGATAAGCCGTGTTTTTCCGTTCCTCAAGGGAGATGATCATGCTTCTGCGCTCGACCCCCATGAGAACCTTGTCTTTGGCGTGCTCGAAGTCGTTCATCTCGATGGCGACTTTACCCCGTCTCGCGGCAATAAGCGCCGCTTCATTCACGAGGTTCTCCAGGTCGGCGCCCGAAAACCCCGGGGTTCCTCGAGCAATAATCGACATGTCAACCCCTTCTTCGACCACCGTTTTCCGGGCATGGACCTTCAGGATCTCTTCGCGTCCCTTCACGTCGGGGATGGATACTACGATCTGCCTGTCAAACCTGCCCGGCCGAAGCAGGGCCGGATCAAGAACATCGGGTCTGTTCGTCGCCGACATGACGATGACCCCTTCGTTGGACTCAAAACCATCCATCTCTACGAGAAGCTGATTCAAGGTCTGCTCTCGCTCGTCGTGACCGCCGCCGAGTCCCGCGCCCCGGTGTCTACCTACGGCATCTATTTCGTCAATAAAAATGATGCAGGGCGCGTTCTTTTTGCCCTGCGTAAAGAGATCTCTCACCCGCGATGCGCCGACGCCCACAAACATTTCAACAAAATCAGAACCGCTGATGCTGAAAAAAGGCACGTTCGCCTCGCCGGCGATTGCCCGCGCGAGAAGTGTTTTGCCTGTGCCCGGCGGGCCCACGAGCAGAACACCTTTGGGTATGCGTCCGCCAAGTTTGGTGAACTTTTTCGGGTCGATAAGAAATTCGATGATCTCCTGAAGCTCCTCTTTTGCCTCATCGATACCTGCCACATCACGAAACGTAACCTTATTGTCCTTTCCGGTGAAGAGTCGCGCCTTGCTTTTGCCGAAAGACATGGCCTTACCGCCGCCAGCCTGCATCTGACGCATGAAGAAAATCCACACGCCGATGAGCAGAATGATGGGCACCCAGGATACGAGTATAGACTGCCAGAGTCCGGTTTCCTCGTCGGGTTTTGCGTTTATTTTAACGTTATGTTCCCTGAGCATCTTCATAAGTTCAGGGTCTTCGGGCGCGTAACTCTTGAAATCCTTGCCTTCCTTATAGGTGCCGATGATATTTCGCCCCTGGATCGTGATGGACGATATTTTATCCGCCTGGACCGCGTTGACGAAGTCACTGAAGATCACGTTCTCATATTCTTTCTTGGAAACAGGAAAGACTTTGAAGATAAAAAAACCCAGAAGGATGAGGAGCAGGATAATAAAGATATTTCTATTCTGCGGAGGTTGATTTGTCGTTCTTTGCGCCACAGGTTACTGTACCACATGTCTGCCGCATTTATCAATTCTTTTGCGGCCTTTGGCCCTTGAGAAGGCATGTTCCGGCCTAAGACCCGGGCCGTTTTTCGTTGCAATTCGCCCCCTCATATGAGATAAAAGACGTTGAATGAAACTTACAGGGGAGATTGCCGGAGGCATAGCGACCGGTCCCAAGCGGATCCTGGGCCTCGTTGCATCGCCTCGTAAGTCAGGAAACTGTGAACTCTTCATCAAAGAGATGTCGAGACATGTGGGGGAAGAGCATACCTTGAAGCTGATACGGCTCACGACCCTCAATATCGAGCCTTGCATGGCATGCTACGGCTGTATCATGGATGAGCCCTGTCCGAACAAGGACGACATGAAGTTTTTGCTTGATGAAATCGTGCATGCCGACGCCGTCATGATCGCCGCTCCCGTCTATTATCTCGGTTCGAACGGAATCATTAAGAATATCCTCGACAGGGGTTTCCTTTTCTATACTGTGCTCCGTGAGACCTACGCCAAACCATGTATTCTCGTCAATTTTTACGGGATTAAAGACAGGATCGGGATGGCCCCCCAAATGCTCAGGGCCTTCGCGACTTTTCTGGGTCTCGATATTAAGGCAAGCGTGAATATCAGGGCTGCCCTGCCCGGGGAGGCGGTCATGATTCAATCGAATATAAAGCGCGCGAAGAAACTCGGCGGGTCGCTCTTCTTACCGACAAAAAGGTCGATAAGCAAAGAGGGCTGTCCTTTTTGCGGATGTGAGATCGTCCGTCTGGGCAAGAACGCGGTCATCTGTACGCTCTGTCATGGGCGCTTCAAGATAGACCGGAAAGGAAGCTTCGTGAAGCTAAAGGATGGCGGCATGCTCGGACCTCCCGACCACATGCTTCTCCACAAGGCCTGGTTGAGAAGTATGAAAGCGAAGTTCCTCGCCAAACGAAAACAAACCATTCAAACGATCCTTCGATATAAGGATGTGGGGGAGTGGGTCTCACCCCGCAAGCCCGAATAAGGCAAATCCGTAAATCAAAATGCGTGTGTGTTTAAAACAATCGAAGTCATATCTTTTCTGGACGGCATAGTTAGTGTAGATTCCGCGATTGCCGGAGCGTACCGGAATCGCGAAGGACAGCTAACGGCGATTAATGGGTCAAACCTTGTAAGCTGCGCTTGCGCTGCGAACAGTCATTGTATGGTTCAGATGCAATAACCGCGGACTTAAGCAACGTAGCTTAAGGACCGCGGGTGGAATGGAGACAGGCTTGAAGTGGAAAGATGAATATGCGATGGGCTGTTGTGGCTCGCTGGCCGAAGACTATACTGAATGTATGTCTGATGGCGCGAGGCGCGGCAGGACGCGCAGAGGCGCTTTTCCGAACAAGCCTGTCTCCAGGCACACAGCATACATAGATCTTGATCTTTGAAGTCTCGCCAGACGCCGCGGATGCAATTTCCGAACGTGCGGTGGTACAGATATTAAGCGTACTTTAGACGCTCGGCGCCCCAGCGTTAGAAAAGCTCTAACTGCTTGCCTTCCTGTTTTTTACGCCTGTCGGGCATAATCCTTGCGTCAATATATTCTTCGGGAATCTCATTGAGAAAAGGCGATGGTGATCTCACGTCTTTCTTGCCGAAGATCGTCCTGCTTCGCGCGTACGTGAGGAACAGTTCGTCTTTGGCTCTCGTCATGCCCACATAGAATAACCTTCGTTCCTCCTCCACATCATCACAGAAGCCGTTCATCTCATACGGCAAAAGCCCCTTTTCCACCCCCGTAATGAAGACGGTCCTGAATTCAAGCCCCTTGCCCATGTGCATCGTCATGAGTGTGACCGCGTCGGCCCTGGGATCAAAATCATCCGGAGGCGTAAGCAGGGTCAATTCATTAACAAAATTGACGGGTGTCTTACCCGTATGCGTCATATCATAGAATTCGGCGCACTCTTTGATATACTCGCCGGTGTCATCACCTTCGATCATCGGCCCTTCATCGAGAACCTTTCTCACGAGCGCTGTAGCTGAGATCAACTCGCCAGAGGCCCTGTCATCCGTCCGGGCCACGTAGTCCTTGAGCCGCGAGATAATATCGGTCATGCTTCTTTTTCTGTCCGTAAGTCTCGCGCCTATCACCTGATATGGGATGCCCGAATCGTTAAACGCTTCCTCAATAGCCGCGGCCCGGGCGTTTGTCCTGTACATAATCGCGAAATCGGCAAACCCGTATGACCCATCACCAAGGTCGCGGGCCGGATTCGTGCTCCGGAGGCTGTGGTGGCTCGTACCCCCCAACCGCGCCTCTATCTCGCGAACGATGAACTCCCCCTCTGCCCTCTCGTCTGGCAGGGACATGAGGGCGATGCGGCTTCCCGTCTCCCTGAGAGGGTTGATCTGTCTATCGATACGACGCCTGTTGTTTCTTACGACCGTAATTGACGCCCCCACAATCGTAGCCGTGGAGCGGTAATTATCGGTGAACATTATCTGCTTAGCATTTACAAAATCTTCTTCAAAATTGAGAAAGTTTGTCACATCGGCGCCCCTGAATGCGTATATGGCCTGATCCGGATCGCCGATTGCGTGCACCCATGCTCCCCGCTCGGATAGAAGCTTGATCAACCGATGCTCAGCGGGGTTTATGTCCTGGTATTCGTCAACAATGATGTATTTGAAAGCGCCGCCGCATATATCGGAGGTCGACCTCTCCGTAAGCAACGCGATTGGCTTGACGATAAGGTCGTCAAAATCGAGTGCGTGTTCTTGAGCCAGGGCACTGTCGTAACGATCGACCATGCCTAAGATCTCGTCGTCAGTCTTTTCGATGCCGTTCTTCACCTTCGATATACGTTCGGCCATGGTTCTCGATGCGGGAAGCGACATGTCAAAAGTCTTTTTGATGAGCGCTTCTTGTTCACCTCTTGCGTAGATCAGGAAATCACTCGATGCGTGATACCTTAAGATTTTCAATCCGAGCATGTGGAGCGTGCCGATGAAGACGCCGTGCGCAGCCGTTCCCAGAAAGGTCTCGGTCCTCTCGCGCATTTCCCTTGCCGCCCGATTGGTAAACGTGACCGCCACGATCTGGTCGGGGCTTACACCCATATGGATGAGCCTGGCGATCATTCTGATGATGGTCAAGGTCTTGCCCGCGCCTGGTCCCGCGACCACAAGGAGGTGGCCCTGGCTGGCCGTAACGGCCTCTCTCTGTGCCATGTTCAAACCGTTGAAGATCAGTTCAGCACTTATCACCGGATTGCCCTCATGAACGTTCGTGTGTACTGCTATTATTTGGGCAAAACTCTACCTTCAATTCTTCATGGAATCAAGGAATAATCCCAAATTTGTCATTTGAGCAGCGTGTCGGGTTTGTCCAGGCAGACCCTCGTGAGACAGAAAAGCTCGGTCTTTTGCCACAGGCAAAAGTTCCGAAGTCGAACGGGAGCGAATGGAACCGCTTAAGTGAATGAGCGTGTCTGTGGAGGACATCCCGACACGCATGCTCCGACATGCACGCCCGTCCGATGGAAAATCCTTAATAATAGAGCAACGTATCAGTAGTTCGTCAAATATGTGACGAACATCGGCACGTTATTTTCTCCAACTTCAAAGCCGCTCTTCTGAAAGAATTCCATGGCCTCATCATACGCGATGACCATTTTTCGCGCATAGTCCTTGTATTCGTGGAGCATGGTTTGGACGAGTTCTTTTCCGATACCTTTCTTCTGGTAATCAGGATGAACGATCAGGTAGAGGAAAAAGACATTCATGATACCATCGGCCAGTGCGTTCATGAGACCCACAAGCCTGTCGCCATCCCAGGCCGTGACAACCCGGTGGGAACCCTTGAGCGCCGTTTCAAGCTTATCGGGGTAGTTTCCCGAATCCCACTTGTTCGAGAGAAAAAGGTCCTGCAATTTCTTTCTGTCTACATCTTTCGTGAAACGATATTCGATTGCCATGGTTTCCTCCTTGTTCAAAGGATTTGACCCTGCGGTTATGACAGGCTATTATGATTCTAATTGCAATCCACCGGATGTCAAGAGGTCCTTACTGAACCATGGGGGAAGCGGCCTCGACGACTTTGATCTCTCCGAAATTCTGTTCGTACACCTCGATGTTCTCCTGCAGGGCCTTTACTACGCGCTTCATGTGGCCCGGCGTCACTATAATCCGGGAAACAAGGTGCGCCCCGTTGGGTGAATTCAGAAGCCAGTCGATGATGAACTCTTCCGGCCCGTGGGCCACAAGCATAGTGTTACTGAACCGGCCCCGTGACGTCTCGTCCGTGGTATTGATCTGTATGGCTGGTGCTTTAGTCTCGTTTGTCATAGCTCCTCCTGGGACTGTTACCGAGGATACCCTCATGTATCTATTTTAGGGCCTTCACCGATTTCCATTTTCCCTTTGTAATATCTCCGCTTTATTTCGGATGATAAGCCGATAAAGCCTTCCACCCCTGCCCTTCTGATGGTGCAGAGGTTAAAGACTTTCGTGTTATGCGGAAGCACATCTGCCCTGTCTGACGAAGGGTGCAATTTTGTGCAGGGGAATTCGCCGCAATCATAACAAAAATCAAGGCCTCTGGCTGTGACACACTGGTACGTGGCGCACTGGTCTCCAATGACGGGACAGTGGCCCTTTACGTTTCTGCACCCCCCACAGGGAAGCTTCTCTCCCGGTATCCCTCTGGATACGAGGTGCGCCAGCAGCTGCGGATCCTCCTTGCACGTCGAGACTTCACAGATGCCGCAGTCTATCCCGCAGGGAGCGACCATAAATTTCCTCTCGTTGTCAATCATGTGAACAAGGCCTCCTTTAAAAATATCCTCTATGTCTCGCTACTCCGACAATAGCACGGTTTCCCGGCTAAGGCCGACGGCACGCACTGATTATCGTAGCCCTACCCCTTCATCATTTCCAGCACTTCCAGCGGCGCCTTATCAGGAGTCCCGCAATCAAAGGGCGGCCGAGGGGCATATTCGAGCCCCAGCTGTATCATCTGCGCTATCCGGTCTGACGCGAGCTTGCTCGCCAGATACAAAGCCATGTCTACACCGGCCGATACCCCCGCCGAAGTGATGAACTTACCGTCTTCAACGTAGCGTTCATCTTTGACCGCAACACCGTACGCCGCCAATTGCTTCTTGCGTCTCCAGTGCGTGGTGCACTTCCTTCCGTCGAGCAGTCCCGCCTGGGCGAGAAGCAGCGATCCTGAACAGACCGCGACGGTCCATGTGCTCGTACTGTCAACCTTACGGACCCATTCGAGGATTCTTTCGTCTTTCAGAATACTGTCTATGCCGAACCCGCCAGGTATGAAGAGGACATCGCCCCGGGCGACTTCATCAAGGGAATAGTCGGCAGATAGCTTCAGTCCGTATGAATCCTTATAATCCCTTTTTTCATCGCCTACAAAATAGAATTTTACCTGAGGCACCCTGGCCAATACCTCGTAGGGCCCGATGACGTCGAGGGCCGTGTATCCGTCGAAAAGAAGGGTAAGAATCTGTACAGCCTTCACGCGGATCCTCCTTTATACCTCTTTTTTTGTACCCCGACGCCGACGCAGAGGCCACTATTTTACGCCGCAGATGATGCCGATCCGGCCAACCATAAACGGTAACTTTAGGGCCTTCGGAATGAAGTCTGATTTGCTTGTATCCACAAAAACCACTTTTTCTGTACCCCACGATCTTATCTCCTCCACCATATCGCCGATACCGCCATAGTAGAGGCGTGATTGAAATAGATCCTGGAACACGAAATTGCCGCCCTTCTTGACGACCCTTAAGGCTTCTTTGATTACATCTTTCTTGTTCCTTGCGTCCCTGACTTCATGAAAAACAAAGTTGCTTATCGCCAGATCGAAGATCCCGTCGTCAAAGGGCAGCGAAGAGGCGCTCGCCTGTCTGAACACCGTGCGCGTATCTACGCCCTCTGCTTTTGCATTTTCCACACAGGTTCTCTCAGAGTAGTCCCACATGCCTCCCCAGTAATCTATCCCGGTAAGAGTCGCCTCGGGATATTTCTTGGCCATTTTAATCGTAAGACCTCCGTTTCCGCATCCAATATCTATAATCTGACCGCGGTTGCTGAAATCAATATGGTCCAAAATCAAATCGTATATCCTGTTTTGAAGATTTCCGCCTTTGGGGGAAAAGGCGTGGTGAGCATATAGAAAATAGAAGAATACTCCAACAAAAAACAATGCCGCAGAACCGGCAATAACGGCGAGGACACCGTAAGCATTGGACAAGAGAACTATGGTGAGAGCTGATAGGCTCATGGCGATGATACCTGCGGTAAAGATCATCTTCTTTGGAACCCAGTTGCCGTAATCGGGGAGAGCTGTGCTCTTTTCTGTCATGACGCCTCCTTACGGGTATTCACCGCCCACGAACGTTCAACAAATAACACCTCCGACTGAAGCGCACTTCCGCCCAACGCCTCTTACTTCTCAAAACAGCGTTGCCTGACCTCGTATCTTTATGCGTTCGGCGCCCTTGAAGATCCTGATCGTGCCGTATTCACCGTCGTAGCCGGCTGCGATGTGTACGTTACCCTCCCGCACTCGCGCGATCGCCTCGCAGATGAGCGGCGATCCCACTCGCTCAATATCGTGGAGGGGAACGTCCATAAGTATTTTGAATTCGTTTCCAAGTTTGCCTATCAGGTTCTGGTATTCCCTGTCCACGGCCCTGCTCCCGACGCCCACATCGAGGGCTTCGGCAATGATCTCGGCCAGAGGAATAAGGGAATAGTAGGGGGGAGCGCCTTTGGGCCTCATCGCCAAGTCCCTGTCGGCGAGTTTCTCTACTCTGTGTAATACGCCCACTGTGACCTTTTTGCCGCATACCGGGCAGACGTAATCGGCCGCTATGGTCTCTTTGGGCGATAGCCGTACCTTACATGTCCTGTGGCCGTCGTGGTGGTACTTGCCTTCCTCGGGAAAAAATTCGATAGTCCCGAGAAAACCCTTTCGTGTCCGGATGGCCTCCATCATGGCGGTGTAGGAAAGATCAGAATCGAAGATATTCGCTTCCCTGCCCAGTTTGGCAGGCGAGTGAGCATCAGAATTAGAGATCAACGTTATCCCATCCAGGGCTGAAAGACGCCAGTTCATAGGAGGGTCCGAGGAAAGCCCCGTTTCGATCGCATAGATGCGCGGCGTCAACTCCTCAAAACATTCCTCCAGGGAGTCAAAACCTGATACGGCTCCAAACACCGAGAAATGAGGTGTCCAGGCGTGGGCGGGCACGAACACAGCCTCGGGGTTTGCATCGATGACGATTTTCAAAAGTTCTTTGGCATCGAGACCGAGGATGGGCCTGCCGTCGGCCTTGAGGTTTCCGATCCTGGCTAAAGCCGCACTGATTCTCATCACGCTTTCGAGATCCGGCACAAAGATCAGGCAGTGGACTTTCCTCGTTCTGTCCTTCTTCCTATAGATACAGCTTATCTCTGTGGTGAGAAGGAAAAAAACGTCGGCGGCGCATAAGTCGGGGACAGTCTGGTTCTGAAACTCTGTCCGCAGACGAAAAAGCCCATTACTTAAGGGCTCGAGTTTCTGCGCGAGTTCCTTGAACCAGGCCGGGTGCGTGAAGTCGCCGGTGCCGAGAACCGTGATGCCCTTGATCTGCGCCCATTTCCAGAGCATCTCGGGGGTCAGTTCCTTGCTCGTAGACCGCGAATAACTCGAATGGATGTGAAGGTCGGCAATGAATCGCATAGAACATTATGTATCGTGGAAGTATAACGAAGTCAAGAACCAAATCGTTCTCTTGTATCGTGGCATTCGGGTGAAAGACTATGAAACCTCCGACAAAAAAGCAAGGGCCCGTGGTAGTAGAGGGACCCTTGCTCGAAGCGGGTTTTAGTGCTTTAGTCGCACGGTGGTTCATCTCCACTTATCGATGGATGCAGTAGACGGACCGGCCATTTTCCAACCCTGGGCCACATCATTAATCTCTCCGCCCACCACAACAACCTTCACGTATTTGCGAGGATAAACCTGTACAATGGCGTCATCAGGTTTGCCAAGGTATTCCTTGGGCCATATGTACTGCTCGCCACGCACAAGTCCTCCCTTGAGCACCGGCTCTATGAAGCTCCGGTAATAGGTGGAATCCTTGAATTCTCTCATGGTCACGGTGGCCGATGACCAGATGCGTTCCTCTACATCCTGTTTACTCAAACCTTTCGATGAAAACTGCCTGGCCTTGGGAGGCGACATGAGGATAACAACACCATTGGGGTATTCAAACTGGGCGATGGCCCTGGAGAGTTTTTCATGGCCTTCAGAGAACATATAGTTACCTGCATGGCTCCATCCTCCGCTGAAAATGGTGACCGTGCTTTCCTCACGCTTATATCCCTGGCTCACGTGGTACGGTTCCCAGGGGCTTCCCTCCTCGTTCTCAGGAAAACAGAAGGAGTAGAGACTCACGTTTCCCTGGGTACCCATGATGTTTTCACCTACCTTACCACCGCCGAGATTGAGCGTGAAAAGTCTTAAGGCCCGTCCAATGCTGGCGTTCGCCTGGTTTCCCGGCCCTAAGGCGAAGACTCCCGCGTTCATGCCTATCTCACTCCTCATCGGGCCGTTGACGAGCATCATGAACGAGAAGGAATTCGTGGAGACAATTCCTCCTCCGTTGTCTCCTTCAACAAAGGCCTGCACGGCGGCGAGCAGCACCGGCATATATTCAGGCTTACAGCCTGCCATGACTCCGTTGATGGCCACTTTTTCCACGGTCACCTCATAATCATTTGGCGGCATCTTCCTGCTTACCACTTCTTCCGGCTTGTGGCTCGTACCCTTGAGCATTGCGGCCACTCTTTGGGCGGTGGGGATCACAATAGGCAGGCCATCGGTGAACCCCTGGTCCATGAAGTATTTCCGTACTTTTTCCTCGGTGCCCTTTATCGCTATCCGGGGCGGCCTTCTTGGCGTGTACATGCCTGTCATGGTTTCTTTCTTGTTAAGAGGCGTAGTGATCGCTTTGATGATCTTATCCATAATATCGGAGAGCTGTTTGTCTGAAGCCTTATCAAATGCCATAGGCACGGAAACTGTGCGGAGCATGGTGCCGAGTTTCTCTGATGTGGCCTGTGCCGTTGGCTCAAAAAGATCGAAGATCGCCACAACGCCGGGAACGCCGTTTTTCTCCAGCGCAGCGGACCATTGACCGGCATACATGGTCGTGGAACTCTGAGCAGTGGCGAAATAGACAAAGGCATTGCCGTTCTTCTTGATTTCTTCCCACAGCGGTTTGTCATCGGCATTATAGGCCGTGGTCTTGATTTTATGAATAACCTTCGCGAAGCGCCCGGTAAGCATCTTCTCCACTCTGTCGGCAAGGCTATCCATTGCCGGATCTTTAGGAGAATTGATGGTGATAAGGTAGATAGTTTTGTTCTCAATACCCGGCAAACGTGGCGCGAGCGGCACTGAGGCCACCTGCGGCAGGTACGCACCCGGGTGCAGAGCGCTCACAAACGGCTCATGCCCTGACGCGGCTGCAGCACCTAACCACAGCCCCACGACCAGCACAACAAAAAAACAGATGCTCCGAATAGCCTGGAAGGTTCTTTGCATTCTCATGTAGACCTCCTCCAATAGAATTTTGATCTTCTGTCTCATGTGTGGATCACTTCCGTATAAAAGGACGAGAGAACCGGTTCCGGTTACAGGTACTTAGTAATCAGGGAAATATCATCGAGATGCTCCAGGTTCAGGATCAAACCTACCAGGGTTTCCACTCTCTTCTTCGAGAGCTTTTTTGGAGCGTGCTTCGCGCAATCGGAGAATTTGGCCATAAAAGCCTGTTCGGACATGGGGTTTTCAGGGTGGCCGTAGACTAACTGCACGGTCTCACTGTGGGTAGCGCCATCTTTCATCCTTATCTCGACTGTTCCTTCAACAGCCCTTGTTCGGGTCAACGCCGGATCTACTTCATAGCTGATCTTCTGTGCGAGCGTTATCACTTCTTGGTCGGCCAGGGCCTCAGCCGTAAAACTGTCGAGAGAAACATTCCCGTGGACAATCGCCTGCGCCACCGTAAAGGGCAGGCTGAACTTGGCATCTATGGCCGTAGCAGGGCTCTTCTTGCTCTGATGCGGCTCACAGAGCATCTTATTGAGCGGGCTTACAATGAGATGAATCGTTTCCACGTCGGACGGCCTTATCTTGTACGTCTTTCTCATCTCAAGGGCGGCATCGATGCACGAGTGGGTCCCCCTGCAACTCGGCCACGGTTTGAAGCTCACGTTGGCTCCTTCAAATGTTTTCCCTAATTCATTGGTCAATATGTTGGGATCGTAGTTCCCTCTCACGTAAATCGAAAAAAGCCCGGCCTTGCCTTCGATAGGATGGTCAAAGCCGGTAATCTTTTTTTGCGCAAGGAGCGCTGATAGCACAGCCGCTTTTGCTGAAAAGGCGTCGCGGATAGCCCTCACCACGGATGTGGGACTGTAAATGATTTCGGCGCTACATGTGGCCTGACAGAGCGTTAGTGAGAAGGCGTCCAGTATCTCCCGCTCGGAAAGCCTCAGTAATTTGGCCGCCGATGCCGTGGCGCCAAAGGCCTCAAGAACAGGGGGCAGATACCAGCCATAATCTATAGCATTTACGGTAAGGGCAAGACCCAATCTGCAGACCAGATCACTTCCTATGGCAATGGCGGTGATGAGGTCCTTGCCGCTCACCCCTCCCGTGCTTTCGGCCACAGCGAGTGCGGCGGGTATGGCGGCAGCGTTGGCGTGGACCGTGGCGGCGTCGTGGGTATCCTCAAAATCGAGGGCGTGTGACATGGAGGCATTAGCAAAAGCGGCCATATAGGACGGTGCCTTGGCGCGAAATCCGATGATTGTGCTCTCTTTCTTGCCTGCACCGGACAGAGCAAGGTCAACGAAGGTCCTGCATCCTTCACCCATGGTACCGGCGGCAAGGGTGACGGCTAAAGCGTCAAGCAGGCTCTTTTTTGTCACATCCACTACATGCTGGGACAGGTCGTCGTAGGTGATACAAACGACATGTTTCGCAAACGTTAAAGACTCATCCATGGGCGAGTAGCCTCCCTTAAGAAATTCAGTTTCTCTCCTTATGCCAACACCACTTCGTCGCCGTTCACCACATATTTTGTCGTGAGACCGGCATTCTTTGAAATCTCTTCCATATATCTCACGACCTGTCCGAAACGGGCATCGGATGCCCTGAGGATTTCGGGCGCAGCCGTCTTCTTATCCACATAGGTGGGCAGAAAACAGACGCTCTTCATGACGCCCTCTTCAATGACACACTTCACGACCAGGGTCTTCTGCGAGTCCGTGGGAAAATTGTACAGGGCCTCGAAATCGGGGATCCAGTCGGGATTGAGCTTCTGGATTTCTCTAAAACTCTTGCTTTCTGCGTGGGCTTTATCCATCCTTAAGTCTACGGCAAAATTGCACATGCTGTAGAAGATGTTCTTTCCTTTATAGACTTCAGCTCCTTTGAGGATGTGGGCATGGTGGCCGAGTATGAGGTCGGCCCCGGCATCTATCGCAGCATACGCCATTTCTTTCTGGTAGTCGGCGAGTACCGCGGGGATGAAATGAATACCGAAGTGCATGGAGACGATGACCACATCGGATACGGATTTTGCAGTCTTAATATCATCGATCATGTTCTTCATGTCTTCTTTATGAGGGAAGGTATGGATACGGCAGGGTGTGCCCGGCTGGTCATGTTCGATCTGCTCATAGTATGTCCATGCCCGAAGTGGCGTGCAGCCCGGTCTTGTCTCTTCGGCCCAGTAGGCCATAGGAAGGATCGTATTGTAGGCGAGAAGGGCTATGTTACTCCCCTTCGTACGAAAGATCGCCGGTTTTCTCGCCTCCCTGATATTGGCGCCGGCACCGATCACGGAAATACCCGCTTTTGCCAAGACATCGAGCGTATCGAGAAAGGCCTCTCTCCCCCAATCCATACAGTGATTACCCGCACAGGAGATCACATTAAAGCCAGCCGCTTTCATATCTGCGGCAGCCTTAGGATGTGTGAGCACGGCGTGTCGTGCCTGAGGCAGACGGGAGCCGTGCAATGAGAGCACGGTCTCCAACTGGCCGAAGACGATGTCAGCCTTTTTCAGGACCGGCGCTACACGGTCGAATATGGTGATGGGCTTTTCCCTGTCAGGAGCCAGATCGGCAACTGCGTAAAAAAGAACTTCTTTATCGTGTGCCATATATTCCTCCCGGTTCTTGTGTTTGAGCCGTCTTAATCAGGTCCGTGAATGGGCCTGATCGAGCGTGCCATGGCGCGCCAAATCCAAAATACCCCTGGGAGAGAACGGGCCAAAGTAAGCTCCATTCCCTCCCGTATAAGCTCTGTCAGCTTTGCGCCCTACTTCGCATACTTTTTAATCACGGCCTGGGCTTCATTCAGGAACTTGGTCCCCGGCAGTCCTTTCGCATCGAGGGTTTTGGCCTCTTTTTGTGCCTTTTCGTACCATACAGCGCGTAGCTTGTCGAGGTCAGCCTTTGGCAGATTTATGAACTCCACACCGTTGGCCTTGGCATATTCCAAACCGACTTTGTCATCATTCTGTACTTCCTCTTCGGCTATGACACTGTAGTAGTCTACGTTGTCATCGAAAATCTTCCTGATGTCCGCAGGCAGTTTATTGTAAGTGTTTATATTCATGGCCCGTGTGCCGGTAGGTGTGCCGAATGTGCCGAGCATGGTGCAATACTTCGTAACGTCTGCCATCTTCAAAACCTTCAATACTGAGATGGGGGCATCAACTCCATCGAGCATATTCTTCTGGATCATCATGTAAACCTCACCCATGGGGTTCGGAACAGTTGCGACTCCAAAAGGAGTATAGACATCGCCTGTATCGCCGCGGGCTTTAATACGTAGGCCCTTGAAATCATCTATCTTACGGACGGGCCTACGCGTCAAAAGCTGGAAATCAGCCCCGCCGGTCCATGCGAGCACCTTGAGCCCCTTGAACTCTTTCTCCAGTTCCGGGATTTTCTTTATGGTTTCCATGAAGACCTTGTGGCCGTCTTGCTGATTGGCGCCAAAGAAGAAGAGCACGCTTGCTTTAGTGAGGTCGTATCCCGCCTTTGCCGCAGACGGCGAGATGAGGGCCATGTCTGCCGTACCCGCCGCAAGTTCATCGATTGCATCAGCGCCTGTCATCAGCGTACCGCCCCAGTAAGGGGTAATCTTTACACGGCCTTTTGTATCCTTCTCGATCTTGTCGAAATACCTTTTGTCGGCTTTGCTAAAGGAATGATCAGGTCCATAGGGTGAGGCATAGGTCAGCTTGATAACGTTCTGGGCCTGTGCTATTGTCACGCCGGGCAGAGTCAGCATGACAAAGAAAGCCCCCACAAATAATACGGCCAAAATTTTTGTACGTTTCATTGTCCCTCCCTTAGATATTTTGTTTTTCTCAACTGGCATTACACTGCATGCCGTCATCTCAAGCGAACTCCATTCGTGTGCTTTACGACGGGCCCTTCACGTAGCGCTTCCTCGTAAATCCCCCTTTCCTCGGTCCTGTTTGGACCCTCACCCTTTTCATTTCATGACGCTCGGGAGCCATGTAACGGTCTTTGGCCACCACATAAAGATGGGCATGGTGACAATGTCTATAACAAGAAAAGAGATACAGCCCCTGTACACGGTTGTAAGAGGTATCTCCTTATCCAACCCTGCAACAACAAACATGCACATACCAAGCGGGGGCACGATGAGACCGATTTCGAGCAGACGCACCTGAATCACACCGAACCAGACCGGATCAAAACCGAGGCCCATGAGAAGAGGGAAAAATATGGGTAGCGTAAGAAGTTGAATCGAGGGTCCTTCCATGACCACGGCGAGGAGTATGTAGATGACCACAATAATGCTTACGATGACCATAGGTGGAGCAGCGAGGGCGGCCACCCATTCGCCCACTGCCTGCGGAAGGGTCGTCTTGGCCACAAAATAGTTAAATATGAACGCCCCGATGATTATGCCGTAGATCATACCTGTAGTCCGCATTGTGTCTTCAAAGGCCAAAAAGAGTTTTTTCCAGGTCAGGCGTCTACGCAGGGTGGAAAGGAGGATCGCGCCTCCGGCCCCAACACCGCCTGCTTCGGTTGCCGTAAACCACCCCAAAATGATCCCTCCTATGGAGAAACAGACGAGCAAAATCAATTCCCAGCAATCCTTGAGGGAGACTACCTTTTCCTTGAAGCTCACCTTTTCGCCACGAGGTCCGAGGCTTGGTTTTATCCAGCACAAGAACCAGGCCGTGGCAAGGTAAGAAATGACCGTGATAATGGCCGGAATCACGGCCCCGGCAAAGAGCTTGCCGATAGAGGTTTCGGTAAGTACGCCATAAATGATGAGAGTCCCGCTCGGCGGAATGAGGGCGCCGATGGATCCGCCCGCGGCAACCGATCCTGCGGCAAACCCGGGGTCATAACCCCGCTTCTTCATCTCAGGTAGCGCGAGAAGACCGACGGTAGCCGCCGTGGCAAGGCTCGTGCCGCTCACCGCGGCGAAGGCGGCGCAGGCGCCTATACTTGTCATCGCAAGCCCCCCGCGCATATGGCCAAGCCATTTGCCAGCCACCTTGAAGAGGTCTTTACCGAAACCGCACTGAAAGATCACATGGGCCATGAGCAAAAAGAGAGGGAGCACGGCGAGGGAGTAGTTGGCGATCGCGTGATACGGGGTAATGGCCATCTTGGCTACAGCTGCAGGCAGGGGATAAAGAAGGCACATGCCGAGGAAACCGATAAGACCCATGGCAAACCCGATGGACATACCGCTTCCGAGCAAGACAAAGAGAATGGCAAAACCGAGAAGACCGATGATCACGGGACTCATTTGGATACCCCTTGCTTGATGTGATGGACGACTTTGATCAAGAGAACGATACAGAAGAGAAACGACGCCACGGTAAAGGCAGCGCGGAAGGGATATATGGGGACTTTGAGGAATTCGGTCATCTCATGGTTCTCGGCCTTTTGTACGGTAAGGAAATAACTCGCATAGACGATGACAGCCCACACAAACAGGCTTAATGTCTGGTTTATGGTCTCGACCCAGGCCCGACCCCTTTTTGATAGATGTTTTACCAGTACATCGGCCTTGGTGTGATGGTCGGCCATCTCGGCCTTGACAAGTGAGAAGGAGACGCCGACCACGATAAAGGTTTCTACAAGATCGAACGCGCCGGGGAGAGCGACACCCAGGGCTCTGCCCACGACCGTGGCAACAACGAGGATCACGACCATGGCGATGAAGAACTCAGCGAGGTAACCCCCCAGATTGCTCACTCGATAGATGAACCGCTCAAAGCCACCCATCACCTGACCTCCTGTGTATTCTGTGTTGCTTTCAGTTTTGTTTTGATGCCCAAAATCCTTTCCTGTAAGGAATTTCAAGCAGGGTCCATATACGAAGTGATGAGTATTAGTATACCAATGTGCTAAACCGTTGGCAAACTTTTTTTCCCTTACGGCCGTAAGCTCGCCATGGCGCATCTATCCGCCGAGGAGCACATGTTGGCGAACGATTTGGAGTAAGGGACGGTCATCCGCCTCCGATCAAGATTAAGGTGAGGGTCAGGGTATCGCCGTCAGTTAATTCCGTGGCCAGGCCCTGGGGGAGACTGTAGTACGAAACGCCGTTCAACTCTACCTTGAAAATGCCGTCGAGGGTCAGCTCCCCCGTTCTTTGATCTGTGACTTCGCGGGCAAAATAAGTCTCTCGCAGCAAACGATCGAGTAAGTTCTGCAGAGTGCTACCCGAATCCGTCTCCACTTCGGACGGTATTTCCGGTATTTGGACGGTCTTCTTTATGGTTATTTTCATTTTCCCGGACGAGTTCACCGGCCGTTTAAGCCGCGAACATTTTCAATCTATTTTACGAATTCCACACCCTGCTTTGCTCTTTGAGGCCTCTTAACTCGCACTCGCCGTGCCCCTTGGAGAGAGCCTTACGCCTCATCGGGCGCCTTCATCCATTTACCTGCTTCTTTCAAAGCCTTTACTATCTTCTCCGGGGTGACCGGAAGCTCCTTGAACCATACCCCTGTAGCGGCATGAAGGGCATCGATGACCGCCGATGGGGTGCTCACAATACTTCCTTCCGAAGCCTCCTTGGCCCCGAAGGGGCCGTCGGGATCCTTGGTGATAATGTCAATCACCTTTATATCCGGCGTATCTGTAGAACGGGGCATTTTGTAGTCGAGAAGCGTGCTGTTTCTGGTATTTCCCTTCTCCATGATAAATCCTTCGTAGATGGCCTGGCCCAAGCCTTGTATGGCCCCGCCTTCATTCTGAGCCTCCACGCTGACGGGGTGCAGAGGGAATCCGGCGTCATGCGCTATGGTAAAGTTATCTACGTTGATTTTTCCGGTCTCCATATCCACACCAAGGCGAACGCTCTGAGCCGTAAAGCTGAAGTTGATGCCACCCTCTCCGCTGCCCTTATCAAAATCAAGGGGCTCGTCCACGCCGTAGTCCGAGTGGCCCCTGCCGAGGATTACAGCGCCGGCTCCCTCGTAACAGGCTATTTTCGCGAGTTTCTCAAATGACATGCGCTTATCTGGGTTCGTTTTCATTGAAACAACGCCGTTTCTGATTTCAATATCATGAGGCTGCACCTTCCAGGCTTTGGCTCCAGCTTGGAGCAGCTGATTCTTCGCGTCTCTTGCGGCAAGCTGCGTTGCCTGGCCGGCGAGCAGCGTTACCCTGCTTCCGTAGCTCCCCGGGTCCACCGGCGTATAGGCGGTGTCAACTCTTTTGATCGATACATCCTCGTATCTCACGCCAAGTTCTTCAGCCGCTATCATAGCGAGCACCGTGTCGGACCCCTGACCACAGTCGGTGGCACCGGTAAGGAGGTTGACCGTGCCATCCTCACAGATTCGGACAATAGCGGCGCATGCCTGGTGCCCAAGCTGACGGGCCCCACCATGATAAGCAGTGCCGGAAAGGCCCACCCCATAGGAGACCGCGCCTTCCCGTTTAGGCTTCTTATCTTTATCTCTCCAAATCTCTTCCTTGGTCACAGCCTGCAAAGCCTCTTTGATCCCGCACGTTTTCAATTTAAAGCCGGTAACGGCTTTGTATGCCTCCCCCGGTTTCATGTTATCGATGGCATTACGCATCTTGATCTCCACAGGATCTATGCCGAGCTCTTCAGCCATCATCCCCATCTGCACGTCGCAGGCGAAACGGGTATGGGTGAACCCGTGACCGCGCATGGCAGCCGAAACGGGATTGTTGGTAAAAACACGCCAGCAGTCGTATTTGTAATTGGGCAGCCTGTATGGAACGGGCGTGCCGTAACCGGTGAGAAACATGGTGAGGGGACCGATGGCGGTATATGCCCCTCCATGACCGATGACGCGGCTCTCTATGGCGGTGAGCAGGCCCTCTTTCGTCATACCCATCTTGTTATAGATAGTCATGTTGTGTCGTCTGCGGCATGTGGTGAGCACTTCCTGCATGGTGTAGATGTATTTGACGGGTTTACCTGTCTTTTTCGAGAGCATGACCACGCACAGGTCGCCTGCCACAGAATCATTCTTCGTCCCACCGAAGCCGCCTCCGATAAAGGGCTGAATGATCCGTATCTTGCTTAAGGGTAGCTTGAAACAACCCGCGAGATGCCGGTAGTGAAAGTAGGGACTCTGCTTGGCAGGCCATACCGTGATATACCCCGATGGATCGTAATAGGCCAGCGAAGCGGGGGGTTCCAGAAAGCCTGTGAGCACCCTCCCTGTATTAAATGTATCCTCTCGTACGAGGTAAGATTCTGCAAAAGCTTTTTCCACGTCCCCGAAGTCCCAGTGGTATTCAACGCTCACGTTATTCGGCCGGTAGTCGTGGATCACCGGGGCGCCCGGCTTCATCGCTTCCCGGGGATCGAAAACGCCAGGAAGCTCTTCGTAATCAACCTTGATAAGTTCACATGCTTCTTCGGCTATATCCTCGTCAATCGCAGCGACGGCTGCGACACCTTCGTAGAGATAACGCACCTTATCTACGGCAAGGGGTGGCTCATCCCTGGTGGTCGCCATAAAACCCCAGGTCCAGCCGCCGAAGTCCTTGCCCGTTATGACCGCCCTCACCCCCGGCAGCTTCTCAGCCCTGCTCGTATCGATATTGAGAATCCTGGCATGGGGAAACGGAGCTCTTGCCACCTTACACCAGAGCATATCAGGTAGAGAGTAATCGGCGGCATATTTGGCCTGCCCCATAACCTTTTCTTTACCGTCAATCCTCGGAACCCGTTTTCCGATAACCGCATAATCACTCATTGTTTCACCTCTTAAGTTTTAGCCGTTCGGCACTTCTTCGCGGAAAGACTATGCGAGTATCTTAAGGCAATCATCCGCGCATCTTCTCGGCGGCGACTTTGACCGACTCGATGATCTTCGTGTATCCTGTGCAGCGACAGAAATTCCCTTCCAGCCCCTTTCGTATCTCTTGATCTGAGGGGTTCAAGTTATGGTCGAGCAGGGCTTTTGCAGACAGCACCATGCCGGGCGTGCAGAAACCGCACTGCAGGCCGCCGATATCCACGAATGCCTGCTGTATGGGATGAAG
>DATKMQ010000121.1 GCA_035541755.1 Syntrophorhabdaceae bacterium | reverse complement strand
TCCTCCAGTGGTACATGAACCGCAGCGAGATGCCCGGACCTATGCTCGCGAGGACCTATCGGAATATCATTCTCTATGGAATAGTGATGAAGTAGGGTACGATGCGCTGAGAAGCGGTTCTGATTGAGGGCCGCCCCATATCGCTTGCAAATAGATATTGGGGGCAGAATTTAATAAGCGGTCATTCTTAGGGCAATCTGCCTTAGGCCTGTTTCTGGTTCTTATGGTCGTCTTCGTTCTTATCGGGCTCTTCCATTGCTTTTTTGAAACTCTTGATCGATTTGCCCAGGCCCGAGGCAATCTCCGGGAGCTTTTTGGCCCCGAACAAGAGGAATACGATGACCAGTATAACGATGAGTTCTGGCATTCCAAGACCAAACATTACCCGCACCTCCTTAGTAAGTATACATCTTCTTTTGCCCTAAAGTAAAGCTGGAGGGATTGTTGTGCATGACTCTTGCGATATTCACAGCGGATAGACAGGGATTGAGGGCGCTTGCGCGCGGGTCTTATCGCAAGAGTGTTCCAGTGCAAACGATTTATCTTGTTTCCGGATAGCTGATCACGTCCGACGGACAGGTCGATGCGCAGACCCCGCACCCCACACAGGTATCGTCTTTTATGTGGGCGACAGGCACACCCGTTGTGATCTGAGGCCCGAAAATGGCGAGCATTTTTTCCCTGGTAACTATCTCTATGGCGCTATGAGGACAGGCGTCCTTACAGGACCCACAGCCACTGCAACGTTCCTCATTCACTTCGGGCAGGACCCTATCCTCTTCAACATCAAGCATCATCTCACCGAGGGCACCCAAGATCTCTCTCGGTTCCCAGCGTTCATCGCGCGGATGTCTGATGAAACCTGCATGATATCTTTTTCTCCCCCACTTCGTCGGAGACCAGCGAAGCTGCGGCTCGGACCGGTAGACGGAGAGTATTTCTTTATCCTTGAAAATATCCTTGTAATCGTCGAAGCGGATAATGGTTTCCGCCGGCAGATCAAGTTCCCGTCTGAGCCCGGTGATACGCGCTTTGCCCGTATCAAAGGCTACCGTCTCGCCTTCTTCGAGATGAATGAATATTATACCTTCCCGTCGCGCTTCCTCATAATCAAACTCGCCGTAGGAAGGCATGACCATATTCTTGGTAAGCACGTAGACGGTCTTGCCTGCTTTTTTGAAGTCCCGCGCCATTGCTATGAATTTCGGGGAAACAAACTCGTAAAACATAGCTGCACCCGGATCTTCTGTTCCGAGGTAGAAAAGACACGAAGCAGCGTTACCGTCAGGATTAGGAATCACCGGTGTCTCTTCTTTGTAAAGGCGTTCGTGCTGTTGTATGATCTCCGCAGGAAAACCTGCTCCTTTCACGGCAAGGAAGCCTGCGCCGAAACCGGTGAGTATTGAATCCTTGATATTCATGGGTTCGAGGGCGCCACCCGAGACGTACACGCTATCAACGTCCGTTGTGAGCGGCTCCTTCTCTTTTACGAAACCATATTCATTGAGGGAGAACCCGAAGAGCTTGGCTATTGTAACAAGTTGCTGGTTGGGACGAAGCGCGACGGCAAGGACAACGTAGTTGAATCTTTCTTCTTTCAGCTCTCCGCCTGTGTAGTATCGCATAGTAACGCCGGTCTCGTCCTCTTCGAAGTATCGCGAATTAGCCCGGACAAAGCGCACGCCGGCGTCCCTGTAAAGCTTCTCCAGATAGAATTCCTGGCCGAAGAATCTCAAATCGTTGTAGAACACGGTTAGCTCCGGTTTCGCGCGCTGAAGGGTCCACTTGACCTCTCTCAGCGTATAGGAACAGCAGACTGACGAGCAAAGAGGATATTCCTTGGACCTGGAACCAACGCACAGGACGAAGGCAACTTTGTTGAAATCCGCGGGAAGATCACCATTGCGCTGGTCAATGACCTGGTCATATTCGAGACTGGTAAGCACCCTCTTGCTCTTATATTCCACGGGGTCGTAAGGGCTAAGGCCTGTGGCGATGATGACCCTGTCGGCACTCAACGACCGGCCGTCTTCGAGGGTAATATCAAAACCGGCATTCTTTTTATCCACCGCCTTCACGGTACCCTCACAGATCACGTTAAGACGGGGATTATCCCGTATTTCATCGAAGAAGGTTTTGAAGCCGACGCGGCAGTTGGCAATGCGCGCCATGGTACCGCCCGGCCCTTGAGCTGATTCGATAATCGTTACCGAATGGTTTTCCTTGAGAGCGACTTTTGCCGCCGATATACCGCTTATACCACCGCCGATAATTACCGTATTCATAGGGATTTGCGCTCTCCCATGACGTAAAGCAAAAGATCCGTCAGATAGACAACCTTCCTGCCTTCGGCGAAGGTCTTCATTGCCATATGGCAAAAGGGGCAAAAGACGACGACGGTCCCTTTTGTTTTGTTGAGGATCAGTTTTGAGAGCTTCTCGGTGGCCCATTTATTGAGGAACAGTTGATTGCCCCCGCAGCAACGGTCCTTCATCTTCTCGCCGTCAATATCGCCGCCGAATGCGGTTATGATCTCCTCCATGATATTCTTATTCCTAATCGCGCTCGCTTCAGGCCTCATGAGAAGACAGCCATAATAAGGGAAGAAGGTCTCGCCCTTAAGATCCGCTTTTTGCTCTATCCGTGAAAGGTTTTCTTTGTCGAGAAGTTCCAGTGGGCTGAGGATCGTGAAAGCTTTGTTCGAGTCGGCATCCTTAAGGTTCTTGTAACAAGCCGGGCAGGGCACAACGATCTCTTTATAGACGTCCTGTGCTTTCGTCAGGTTTTCTCCGGATATGCTCATCAATTCTTGTCTGTCACCATACTCAAGTGCGCCGCAGCAGTTCCAGTCCGGTATCTCTCTAAGCGTGTGGCCAAGCTTCGTGCAAATCTGTCTCACCCCGCGATCAAGCCTCTTCGCTGAGCCGGTAAGAGAACAACCCGGATAATATCCGTATTCCATTACTATCTGCCCTCCGAGTCCTTCAGACTACCCGAACGGTTTAAACGTTTAACTTTATGAGGGAAATGCAATCCCGCGTATCCTAACCATTTCGGCATGTACTTTATGTAACCGCCCTTTAAAAGGTCGGGCGCAGCCAATATGACCACAAAGGGCTCATATACCCTGCCCCAGATGTTGATACACTTCTTGAATGCCTTCTCGAACCTGGATTCAATCCCGAGCGATTCCTTGACCGCCCGGACCACTTCAGGTATCCTGATCTGCCAGGGACAGGCACTTGCGCAACGATAGCAGTTTGTGCAGTAACGCACGAGAGGATGATCCACGTTTATCCCTTTCCCAAAAAACAGGTCCACCAGCAGTTCCTGTGGATTAACGTTCTGCTCGAGATCATTCACTGTACATACGGACGCACAGATCTTGCATCCGAGACAGACGGAAAGTTCCGTCTTCTTGTGCCCTGCTAGCTCTATTATCTTATCGGACCAGCCTGCTTCCATGCCTATCCTTTCTTGTTACATCAGTTCTAACCGGCTAATCTGTCCGAGCGTTCCTCGCTAATCTTCCCACTCCTTTAACTCATCCTCAACAAAGCTTACGTAAGGTATCTCTTCATCAAAACTCCTGCCCGACATGTAGGAAAAGAGGCCCTGGAGGCGCTCTGATATACCCTTGAAATACTTCGTCAGGGCGATCCCCTGCGGACAGGCCTCTTCACATGCGCCGCAGGCCACACAGGTCTGCGACACATGATACATCCTGATCAGGTGGAACATGTCTTTGCCCTGCGGCATGCCTAACGCACCCGTACGAAATATCTTATTGAGAAGCGCGTCGCCCTTGGGAAGATATTCGTCGCCGTTAAACACGCAATCAATACAGTAGCAGACCGGGCACATATCGCGACAGTTCTTGCACATAATGCACTTCGAAAAGTCCTTTGCGAAATTTGCCATATCGGTCTGAAATTTCTCCGCCTTCGGGCTCTCGCCGATTAGCATATCTTTAGGGACATCCCTGAGTTCACCTTCAAAGAGTAAGACAAGCGCCTCGCCTTTCTTAGTGTAGGGCACCACCCAGAACTCGCCCTTCGCATCTATTCTCAAGCCTGCGTCGCCCATGACGCCTCTTCTTTCTCTGCAGACTTTGCACGCCCAACGCATCTTCTCGGGATTTTTGAAGTAATCCCTTATCCCGTCCATTTCCACCGGTATCCCCTCGGTCTCATCCTTTAGGGAACGGGCACCGAAACAGTCCATTGAAACAGCGGTCACAGACTCGCGTTCAATTTGGGTGAGTTTCGTCAGTTCAGTATAGGCCCTTATCTCGCACGGTCGCAGGAGGAGGACAATTTGTGACGCCTTTGAGAAGAGACGCCTGAGGTAAAGCGCGCCATTGGCCCCAAAGGTTGGATTGAAGAGAGACAAATTCTTAAGTTTCTTCTGGAATATCTTGTGGTTCACACCATCATCGCTCTTTTCAAACCCAAATACCAGGTGGCGCTCGTCCTGCAAGAACTGATTGAGTGCGCTCTCTACGGCGCCGCTCTTAATTTGTTTTCCCTGCATTTTTCTTTTCCTTTATGTCGTTGTACATACCTGTAACCTTTTCTACAAATCGTCTCGCCTCAGCCGCGCTTACCCAGAAGAGCCTCACTTTGTCTTTCATCGAAAAAGCGTCAAACATATCCTTCAAGGCGGCTATCTTCCTTCTTGTAAAGTAGTTTCCCTTAATAAAGTGACAGTCACCGGGATGGCATCCGGCCACAAAGGCGCCATCGGCGCCTTCAAGGATTGACTTGATCACAAAGGCCGGGTCGACCCTGCTCGAACAGGGCACCTGGATTACCTTTACGCCGTCCGGGTATTTCATCCTCAAACTTCCTGCCATCTCTGAGGCCTTGAACGTACAAAATGAGCATGCAAATCCTACTATCTCGGGGTTTGTCTTCTTTGCGTCTTCAGCCATCGTACCTCCATCAGCTTCCGCGAATAGTCGCCGTCCTTCACTACTCGCTATTCACCAGCTCTATATTGCTTCTGTGAGCGCGCCTATTTCATCATCGATAACACTGTCGACATGTCCCTTGAGAGTGATCGAAGACGAAGGACATGTGGCATTGCAGAGTCCACATCCCATACAGGCAGCCTCTTCGACATGGGCCACTCTTTTCTCTTCGTCGTACTTAATTGCCTTGGCAACACATGCCCTCTCACACATCCTGCATCCGCTGCACCTTTTTGGATCGACCCATGAGATAAAGGGATCGACAAAAGCGTAGCCGAGATTGAGGAAACCGTATAATTTGAGGGCCGACGCTCTTCCGTGATTGATCGATTCCTCAATGTCCTTCGGGCCCGAGCATGACCCGGAGATAAATATACCCTTTACGGCCGTGTCAAATGGCCGCAACTTGATATGGGCCTCCAGAAAGAATTTGTCTTTATCGAGTGTGATTTTGAGAAGGGAAGCAATGCTCTTGTTGTCTACGGGGGGCGACATGCCCACGGAAAGTACCACAAGATCGAACTCCCTTTCAAAAACCTCTCCAAAGAGCGTATCTTCTCCGCGCAGCATGAGGCTCCTGGGACCGGGGATAATCTCGGGAATGTTACTGCGCGTAAAAAGGACACCTTTTTGCTGGGTATCTTCGAAGAACTCTTCACCACCCTTCGGATGAGCCCTCACGTCCATATAAAAGGATTCAACGTAGGCGTCTTCGTACCTTTCTTTTATGGCATCGCCTGTTCGGAGCGCATTGATGCAACAAATCCTTGAACAGTAGGGTCTGCCAATCTGTTCATCCCGCGAACCTACACAATGTATGATGGCCACACGTGGTTTGTCGGGGAGAACGAGTGCGTCCTTTCTCGCCTCAAAATCGATGGTCGTCAGGATCCTTTCATCCTTTCCGTAACTGAGTTCTTGCTTCATGGACGGATCGAAAGGCGAAAAGCCGATAGCCACGATGACTCCGCCCGCAGTGATCTTCTCTTCTCCCTGTGGAGTATCAAGCGTTGCCTGATAATTTCCGAAAAAGCCTTCAAAGTTGCTGATCGTTGCGGAGGTAAAGATCCTCACGTTATCGCGGGTCTTCAGTTCATTGACCATGTCATCTATAATCGCTTTGCCCTCTGTTCTCGAAGGCCATACATCTTTGAGGTCCTTCACATGGCCTCCGAGCTCCGCCTCTTTCTCAACCAGGTAGACCTGCATGCCCATCTGCGAGATGAAAAGAGCTGCGCTCAAGCCAGACACGCCGCCGCCTATGATAAGCGCCGATTTCACCACATCCACTTTCTTTTCTTCCAGAGGAACGTAGTGAGCCGATGAATAGATGCCTGCCTTTATCAGCTTTATGGCCTTTTTCGTATTCTTTTCGACATCATCACCTACCCAGGAACAGTGCTCCCGTATGCTTACTCTTCGAAGCAGAAAGGGGTTAAGCTCCGATTTTCTCAATACATCCTTGAAGAGCTCTCCGTGAAGAGAAGGAGTACATGAGGCAACAATGATCCGGTCAAGGCCATGTTTTGTGATACTCTCTTCAATGAGGGCCTGTCCCGGCTCTGAACAGACAAAGGGATAATCCTCGGAGACGATGACATTGGGAAACATCTTGAAATACTGGCTTACCTTCTTCACATCCACGGTGTGCTTGATGTTATGTCCGCAATGACAGATGAAGATACCTGTTTTCATATTCTAAAACCGGTGAATAGTCGTTAGTGAATAGCAAATAGCCAGAGCAACAATAAGCGGGTAGTCGTTAGAAAACAGTTCACCGGTTGATGGAATCATGTCGTAATTGTCTTCACTTTTTGTCATTTCTTTCTCACCGTTCGCTATTCACTATCAACTGTTCGCTTTTTGTTATATATTCCATACATCTCGACGCCGCTTCTCCGCCGGATGCAACTGTGTCGGGCACATCCTTTGGGCCCGAGGCCATTCCGCACGTAAAGATACCTTCCACGTTTGTCTTCGAAGGGGTCACTGAATCGGTCTTGATGAAACCATACTCGTCCCTCTCTACAGACATGATCCTGCAGAGTTCTTCTGTCTGTTTGCGCGGTCTCACTCCTGTGGCAAGGACAACGAGGTCGACCTCGATCTCACGCATTTCTCCGCTTAACATATCTTCGACGCGCACGAGAAGGCCCTCGTCTGTCTTTGATATTTCTCCCGGGATACCTCTTATGTAGATGACGCCGCTCTCCTGGGTGCTCTTGTAGAACTCTTCATAGTTTTTCCCGTAAGCACGCACATCGATGTAAGAGATATAAATCTGCGCGTCCGGTATTCGCTCTTTGGTAATACTGGCATGCTTTGCCGTGTACATGCAGCACACCCGTGAGCAGTAACGCGTTCCGCTCTGGCGGTCTCTTGAGCCGACACATTGGATAAAATAGAATCGTTTCGGGGTTCTTCCGGCGAGAAGAATATCGCCGCCCGTGGGTCCCGTTACCGAACAGATACGTTCGAATTCTATGCCCGACAGGACACCCGGGAGTGTTCCGTAGCCCAGTTCCTTTTTCTCCGTTGGGTCGTAAAGATCAAAACCCGGGGCGAGAACGATACTGTCAACACGGATATCTATAATTTCGTCCTTCATGGTATGATCAATGGCTTTCACTTCGCATCTTCTCTCGCACTCTCCGCATTGAATGCATCCCTCGATTTTTCCGGCAAGGCATCGTGACGCCTCAAGCATCGCCTGCTCGGAAGTATATCCGAGCGCTACCTCAGAAAAATCAGTGATCCTCTTATTAATCGGCTCCTCGGGCATACGTATACGCTGTGCACGAACTGTCTTTGCTGCGAGGTTAGACGCCTCTTCATCGGAAAGTTTCTCCGGCTTTTTCACCATGTCGTCGGCGACGATACCTTCACCTTTAAGATATTTACTAATAGCGCGGGCAGCCTTCCGCCCTGCAGCGATAGCATCAATTACGTAGGCAGGCCCGGTTACAACGTCTCCACCGGCAAATACACCTTCTATATTGGTGGCCCCTGTTGCCTCATCTATTCCTATGGTTTTGTTTTTTCCTAATGTGACGCCCACACCGCTCGTAAAGGAGGTCTCAACAGCCTGGCTGAGGGCAGTAATGACCGTATCAACGGGCAAAGTAAACTCGGAATCCTTGATCGGTATTGGACTCCTCCGGCCGCTTGCGTCGGATTCGCCCAATGCCATGCGTATGCATTCCATACTTGACACCGTGCCCGAATCGGCATGAAACTTGACAGGAGTCGTCAGGAACTCTATTGATATCCCTTCGTGTAAAAGCGCATCTATCTCCTCGCTTGCAGCAGGCATTTCGTCACGAGTCCTTCGGTAGATGAGACTCACCTTCTCGCTTCCAAGCCGCTTTGCCGTCCTCGCACAGTCAATGGCCGTATTACCTCCGCCTATAATGGCCGTGCTCGCTCCAACTTTAATCGCCTCCTTGCTGTTCACGGCGCGGAGGAATTGAATTCCGTCCATCACGCCTTTGGAACCTTCTCCTTCCACTCCAAGGCTCAGGCCTTTCGGTGCGCCCGTGCCGATGAAGATGGCATCGTAGTCGTTTCTCAATGTATCGAGGGTTATATCTTTTCCGACTTCAACATTGCATTTGATGGTAACCCCAAGTCTTTCGATATAGTTTATCTCTTTTCTTAATTCGTCCTTAGGCAGCCTGTATTCGGGAATGGCGTAGCGAAGCATTCCACCGGGCTCAGGAAGAGCTTCGTAAACAACGACATCATGTCCCTCAATGGCGCAATCATGGGCGCATGCAAGCCCGGCCGGCCCGGCCCCCATGATGGCCACTTTCTTGCCGGTCTTTGTCACCTGCGGCCCTTCAAGGGAATTGAGATCAAAGGAGTCGACGGCAAAACGCTTCAGGTCTCTGATTGCCAGAGGATCATCAAGCTGGCCTCTGTTGCAGACTCCCTCACAGGGGGCGTAGCAGACACGGCCGCATACCGACGGAAAAGGATTTGTCTCCCTGATGAGCATGTACGCGTCCTGAAACCTGCCTTCACTAATATGTTTCAGATAGCCTAAAACGTTCGTATGAACCGGACAGGCATCGACGCACGCAGCCTTGCAGGGCCTCTCTTCGCGTTTGTCGATACTTGCCTTATTAGGTATGGCTTGAGGAAAGGGTATATAAATAGCTTTTCTCGGGCCTGTTCCCATATCGAATTCGCTCTTCATCACCACAGGACACCCCGGGGAACAACTGCCGCAGGCATTACATTTCGCAATATCCACATAGCGTGTTTTCTGTAAGATGGTAACCGTAAACCCTTTTCCATCTTTCTTGATTCCCACGGGCTTTGCCCACGAGAGAAGTTCTATCTTCTTCTCAAGGGCAACTTCGACCATTTTGGGCGACAGTGTACATGTGGAACAATCGAGCGTGGGGAATGTCTTATCGAGCTGTATCATTCGGCCTCCTATAGAGGGGCCTTCTTCAAGCATCGTCACCTTAACGCCGCAGGCCGCGAGCTCGAGAGCGGCCGTTATTCCTCCGATACCCCCACCGATGACAAGGACATGTCTTTCCTTTGCTTCCTGGTCTTTCATGGTCCGTTGATAATATCCCTCAATTTGTCCCGAACCTTATGGATATCTCCGATGATGCCGAAATGGGCGTACTGAAAGATGGGGGCCTCAGGGTCCTTATTCACCGCGATGATGCATTCGGAATCCTTCATGCCTGCTATATGCTGAAAGGCCCCGCTTATACCCATTGCCAGGTATACCTTGGGTTTCACGGTTTTGCCGGACGTCCCCACCTGCCTCGGTTTGGGGAGCCACATTTTGTCGATAACGGGTCTCGATCCTGAAAGCACCGCCCGCAAAAGTAGAGCCAGGCCTTCATATTCCGGGATCTCGTCTTTGCTGCCAATCCCTCGGCCCACGGACAGAAGAAAGTCGGCCTTGGTAATGTCGATCTCGCCCTTTTCTTCCTCCACGTATTCCATGAAGTCCCGCCCGTCATTTACCGCAAAACCGCTTATGGTCTCCTTTACGGCAAACGTCTCCTTTTCAACCACGTGTTCCTTAAAACTTCCGCTTCGTACCGTCAGCACATATGGTCCCTGGCCGACCGCACGGAATTCTCCGAATATCTTGTCCGAATAGTAGCTTTTATAAAAGATCGATCTCTCCCGGTCGAAGCCGCTCACATCGGTAATGAGTGGCAGATCGAAATATCCCGCCGTGTAGGCCGCCTGCTCGCCGCCTGTCGAGGATGAGGTGAAGATAATCACCTCCGGCTTCCCTCGCGTCTGAATTACCTTTTCAATAATCTTCACCATGGTGAGCGGATTGAGAAATGCCGTCTCCTCCGTGTTTGCCTTGATGATCGCGCTCACGAGCTTCTCATTTATCGTGTAGGCGCCTTCGGGAATAAGGAGAACCCCGTCCTTTCCAAGAAGATGAGAGAATCCTACCGCGTCCAGATTCCTCTCCTCGAAGACCCCGCGCCGCGTCTCTGCCACAATCAATGCATAGCTCATTGGTAGACCCCCTTTTCCTTCAGAATTCCGAGAAGTTCTTTGCAGACCGTATCGAGCTCACCGGCAAGGATCGTAGCCCCACCTTTTTTCGGCGGATAAACCCACCGCTCGATTTCAATGCGGTTGTTCACATTCTCAGAATACGAGGCTGCCTTGAAAACTTTGCGCTCCACCTTGGACGCCTTTCGCACGCCCATAATCGAAACATATCGGGGCTCATTGATACCGCTCTGTATGGAAAGAACGCAGGGCAGCTTGATTTTCACCCTCTCCTGAAGACCCCCCTCGAGTTCTCTACGGGCAGTCACATGCTCCTTTTCAAATTCGTCGATGCCGATCACCATCGACGAATAGGGCAGGCCCAGTTTTGCCGCAAGAAGCCCTCCTACCGCGGCGAACTGGTCGTCTTCCGATTGCACCCCGGTAAAGATGGCGTCGTACGTTAGTCCTTCTTTTTTCAGAAAATTATATATCAATGTGGCCCTGGCATTCGGATCATGAATAGTTTCTCCGGTCTCGATGAGATATCCCTCTTGCGCGCCCATTGCGATTGCCCTTCTTAACACCTCGTCGGATTCGCTATCGCCCATGGAAACCGCCGTTACGCTCCCGCCCGACCTTTCCGCGATCCGTACCGCCTCTTCAACGGCATAATTGTCCCAGTCGTTGACTTTGAAAGGCACTTTCGAAAGCTCGACCCTCATTCCGTCGTCTACTATGCGCAGCTCTTCTTCCTGCGCGGCCGGCACCCTTTTTGTAAATACCAGAAGGTTCATATCATAATACCTCCATAAGGATTTCTGACAGTTCTTTGACTGTTTGTCCCTTCTCCGTTGCAGGGTCTTCGAGGGTCATGACGCAGAAGGGGCAACTCGTGGCTATAACCTCAGCGCCTTTTTCAATGGCTTCGAGAACCCGGACTTCGCTGTTCCTCTGAGAGGAGTTCTCCGTTTCGTAGAACATCCTGCCGCCCCCGCCCTCGCAGCAGAGAGACGTCTCTCTCGACCTTGCAAATTCGACAAGCTCAAGGCCTTCTATAGCTTTCAATATGTTCCTCGGTTCATCGAAGACGCCATTTTGCTTGCCCAAAAAGCAGGGGTCGTGGTAGATGACCTTCTTGTCATAAGGCACACTCGGGATGAGCGCACCCTCCTGTATCATCTTCGCCACCACCTCGCTGTAGTGGTGGACTTTGATGTCCGAATTTCCATATTCTCTTTTCAGCGCATTCATACAGTGAGGGGAAAGGGTGATGATCTCTTTGACGCCATATTCTTGAAAGGCCGCTATATTCTCTTCCTGAAGCTCTTCGAACAGACCCGACTCGCCGAGCCTTCGTATCTCGTTGCCGCAACAGGCCTCTTCTTCGCCGAGAACCCCGAACTCGAGACCACCTTTCTTGAGTATCCTTGCCACATTCTGAGGTATCACCATACATCGGGGATCGTATGCCTGAATACAACATGCAAACAGAAGCACCTTCGATGCTGTTTCGCTCACACGGGGAATTTCAATTTCCATTTTATCGAGCCAGGCGCCTCTTTTCGCCCTGGAGCGCCCCCAGGGGTTTTTTTGCACGGAGGTATTTTCAAGGGCCTTTTGAATCGAAGTAGGTATCTCCCCGTCTTCCACAAATTGAGACCGCGCCTCAATAATCACCTCTGACGGTTTTACGTCGCGCGGACACCTCAACGTACACGCACCGCAGGATGTGCAATACCAGGGTAGCGACTCCTCCAGTGCCTTCTGAAACTGCTTTTTCCGTATGATAACGCGTATATTGAAGGGCGTTCTTCCGGCTTCAGGGCAACTGCCCGTACATTTTCCGCACTGGATGCATGTGAGCGTTCTCGTTGCACTTGGATTCATCAAATTCTCTTGCAATTACATAACTAACCGTTTAGTATATCAATCGTACATATCATATAAACAGAAAGATAGAATGTCAATAAATATCTTTCACAGAAGGCATGGACAGGGTATAATGGGGTATGTGCTCGGTATCCGGCGTGTGATATTATTATCCTGGGAATGAGGAGACCTGTGAAGACAAAATCATCGCTCAGTATGAAAGACCGTATCATCGATGAAAGCATCAGATTGTTTCTCAAGACAGGCTTTAAGGGGACGTCAATCCAGCATATCACCGATACGGTGGGTATCACCAAAGGGGCCTTCTACTGGTACTTCAAGAGTAAGGACGAGTTGCTGGAGACGATCATAGAGAAATATGACCGTGACAATCTCGAAAGGCTCTATGCCCACATGAAAACCATGGAAGGTACCTTCCTCACCAAGTTCAAGGAATACCACAAGTTCATTAACGAGTATGCCCGGGACCATGGGGAGTTCTGTGTACTCTTTGTCACTCTTGCTGCGGAGATGGCAGGGGGTAAGACGACAGCGGAACGGAAGATCAAATCTGTGTACAAGAAATATCACACCTTCATATCCTCGCTGCTTACGGCCGGTAAGAAAGAGGGGTTATTTGACCAGACCTTCGACGTATCACTGAATGCCCATATCATCATCGCCATCCACAACGGCATACTCCTCCAGTGGTACATGAACCGCAGCGAGATGCCCGGACCTATGCTCGCGAGGACCTATCGGAATATCATTCTCTATGGAATAGTGATGAAGTAGGGTACGATGCGCGGATCCCAGAGGCCGGTCAATCGGTTAGTTTCTCACACTCTTCAGGCGTTATCCTTTTTACGCCCATATGGTTCATCCAGCGAAAATAGAATGATCTTTCCTTGAACTCTCCTCTTTACCCGACCTTCTTCTTCCAGATATCTCAGGTGGGCGAAGGCCTCTCCGGTCGCGAAAAAGGATTGCATCAGAGGAAGGCACTCCCAGGAGTCACAATCTGTATTCCAGGTCATGTGCGATGCTATTTCATAGGCATTCCCGCTTCTTTCCTGCAATATTGCAAGCACTTCCTGATTTCTCTGCCGATGATGGGTTTGTATCTCTTCGATCCTCTTCCTAAACCCTCTGAAGGGGTTTCGGTGGCCGGGCAGGACAATGTCAACGTTGAGGGTGTGAAGCCTGCCTAAGCTCTCCAAATACTGCTTCAGCGGGTTCTGTCCGTCCACCCTTCCGTGAATGCCCGGCGTGATGTCTCCCAGGAGATGATCTCCTGAGATAAGGATCTTCTGCTCTCCATCGTATAGACACGTATGGCCCCTGCTATGGCCCGGCGTGACTACACAGGCAAATCGATACCCCCCCCTTTCGATCATTTCAGCGTCTCGCACAAAGCTAAATCGCAGAGGCGTCTTCATCTCTATTTCGCGCTCCACATCGCGTCGCAGAATCCTTGCAGGGTCCTTTTCAGGAAAACCACTCAGGCACAGAAAATCCTTGATTTCCACAGTGAAGGCGCCAGATCGTATCTTCTCAATACTCTCCCTCTCTAATTCATTCATGTAGACAACCGTTTCATTTTGAGCCAGGCGAGGGACGAGCCCGAAATGGTCTATATGAAAGTGAGTAATAAAGAAATCTGATCTCCCGAGATCCACGTCAAGTTTTTTGTGGGCCGCCCGCATTGCGTTGAGAGATGCCTCGTTGTGCATGCCGGTATCCACGACCAGATCCCGATCATTATCCTTAATCACGTAGGAATTGACGGATTTTAGGAGACTGTCTGGCAGGGGGATTTCGATCCTATATAGATTACGTAGAATTTCCTCGATCATCGAATTATCGTCCGTTTCTCAATATCCCAAATATTCTGCCCGTCTGTCAAGCGTGCGCATGATTGAAAAGATTGCACGCCTTCTCTGGCAGCGAAAAAACAAGCGTGAGCCCTTGAATACAGCCAAAACCCCGGTCGCGACAAGGGAGTTATCGGGTCCAATGCTTTTTTGTTTTTTATGGACATTTTCACATTATTTTTATAATATTTGGCTACACATCCAACTACATCACGTGAAGCTCGCTAGCCATGAGGGTGCGAAAACATTAGGAGGGGAATCATGGGTAAAAAGCTTGGTTTGGCGCTTCTAGTCTTGTTCTTTCTCGTCTTAATTTCACAAGTAGTCTATGCTCAGCAACCCGCTCCAAAGCAGGATAAGGATTCATCAGGACAAGTTCACCAGAGCTATCTGGTGCTAAAAGCCGGCATCTTCTATCCCCAGGGCGATGTCGATAACCTGGACACCGGTTTCAGCGGAGAATTTGCTTATGGATACCGCTTTCATGAAAATTGGGCCTTCGAAATCGGCAGCGGCTATTTTGGGGCCGACGGAAGACAGGACGGAGTTCTTGGTGGGCTTGCAGCCTCAGAGAAGGACGAGATGTATGCTATACCGCTGACTGTGGCCATCAAAGGAATCCTGCCCCTTGATGATCAGTTTGAGATATATGGCCTCGCAGGCGGAGGCGGCTATTACGTCCACGCGGAAAGCACGTTG
>DATKMQ010000120.1 GCA_035541755.1 Syntrophorhabdaceae bacterium | reverse complement strand
CTCCGGTTTCATAAGAAAACGTGCGCGATCCAAGGCTAAAACTAACCTGGGCAGCTGGTGCTACAGGACCATACCCTGATGCTTGCCCAGCGATGAAATAATCGCTGGGAATGAAATCCGAGGTGCCAACCATAGCCGAGGCACCGGCCGCCGCGCCCCAGCAACTATATGGGTACATTTTCGCTTCACTGTTGATCAGGGCACCTTTGCCATAAATACCTTGGGCGCTCACGTCGCCATAGACACCCTTTACAATATTCATGATTTTCTGGAACCAAGTCGGTTGCTGCGCCCCGCTGTATGAATAGCCTGAATCGTTCATCGAGTTCTCGTTCTTAGGACCTGCATCCGCAAACTTCATACCCGCTGCCGGGTCCCCGGGCACTGCCCATGTATATAACTGCACAGCGCCATAGAAGGCAAGGCTCGTAGCCGCGCCATAAGCAGCGCCTCTCAGCATGTCCTGCCCGACGTTCCCTCCGTAGTAGGCAGCACTTAATCCACCCCCCGTGGCACCACCGGCGGCGCCAGCCGCGACCGCACCTGTCAGCCCGGGGCCAGCCAATATTCCGGCTCCCGCACCAACTCCGGCAGCCGCATCGCCAATTGCACTTTGCACTGCCGTGTCCCGGACGTTCCAATGTGTCTGCTGTGCTATCAGTAACGACTGCGGACCGAAGGCTGCTTCGATGGCAGCGAATTCCAGCACTCTCAGGAATGACCTGAAGAAGCTTCCCAAATGGAAGCTGAAGTGCCCGCTCGGGTCCACATAGATTAGCGGATTATTGAGGCAGATAACCCGGTGGTTCGAGTTCGCGGAAGAGCGGAGAACATCTCGGGGAGAGGGTTTGCGAGGAGCGCGGCTGCGTAGCTATAGATTCAATTTTTCAAGGAGCGTACGTGTGCCTAACAAATGCAATTGTAGCCGGGCGCGGCCGGCGTCAACGAATAAAGAAAGAGCTTCTGTGCCCCAATTGTGCTACACTATGGACCATACATTCAAGGAGGAGTTGGTGTCATGGCAAAAACCACAACGATACGAGCACGCACGAGTCCGGAGCTGAAGGAGGAGGTAGAGGGTATCCTCAAGGAACTAGGACTGAACACCACAGAGGCAATCAACATATTCTTTAGTCAGATACGGCTTCGTCACGGACTGCCCTTTGAGGTGAGAGTACCGAACAAGGTTACCGCGCAGACCTTCCGAAAAACAGATCAGAGGAAAGATCTTGTAAAGTGTAAGGATGCCGACGATATGTTTGCGAGGCTCGGGATCTGATGCGCAGGCCCGTCTATACGAAGCAGTTTCATAAGGACATCAAGAGGATGCAACGGGCGGGAAATAAAGATATGGAGAAACTGAAGCGGGTCGTGACAGCGTTGATTGAGGAAGAACCCTTGGATAAGAGCTACCGGGACCATCCCCTCAAAGGGCCCTTCAAGGATCGCAGGGAATGCCACCTAGCGCCCGATCGGCTCCTGGTTTACAAGTTAGATAAGAAGGAGATCGTTTTCGAAAGAACGGGAAGTCATGCAGACCTATTTGAATGACGCGGCTCTGAGGTAATCTTGCGGCAAAAGCCATCGGGCACACATGCAGAGGAGAGCAATGAACATTGCGGAGAAGTATTTCAAAGAGCAGATGAAGTCTGAGGAGTTCAGACGGGCGTATCTCGAAGAGAAGACGAAGCTTGATATCGAGTATCGCCTGGAAGAACTGAAGAGAGATATCCGGAAGCGTAAGAGCACGGGTGAACTGATCGAGAAGGTGGAGGACCTGGAGAAGTTCGTGATGGGAGGGTAGAGCCTGCGATCATTGATGTCTCATATCGGCACTTGATGGTGTTATCGACTTATTTATTTACTTATATTTGCGCCCGTCCCTCTCGTTCCCCATGGAATACGGTCAGTTACGTGCTTCTTTACAGCGTACCCACAGTTTCCTTGCCTCTATGCAACGACTCTTTTCTTGATCCCTTGGGCCTAGAGCCGTAAAAAACCCAAGATTCCCGCTATCAAAAAAATAGTCCAATGACCACGAACCCTGTTCGAAAAGTCCATTCGCTGAACGGGGAATTCCGAAGAAGGTATCGTTGGGGCTGCCGAATGTAGGCGGCATGCCCCAACCATCGGTTCAAAATGAGGCATAGGAGGCCAACCAATATCGATATCATGTCTTGCATCAGCAGGTCGCCTTGCTCCTATCCTTAATATCGATAGGGACCCCATGTCCTCAAACCATGAGCGAAGCCCAGGGCGTCCCAAATCCATGTTCAGCGGCAGGAGCCCAGGTGGACAGGCTCCAGTTACGGCCATAGACGTAGCCATACCCCACTTGAGCATTCAGAGACCAGCCGGCAGTCGGACTGGATGATGAATACGTTTGGCTGACCATCCACCCAGGGTTCGCCACTCCCCCACAGGTGGATGTGTACCATGATTCATTGTTCGAGACCACCCCGACGCTAAATCCAACTATTTCGGAATAGCCAGCTTGGGAGTTTCTGTATCCCGTACCTGGCACAGGAGCTGCCCAGGACTCGAACCACGGAAGCAGCGTATCATGCAGCCAGTCGTTGCAGGCGTATCCATATGCGGCTGTCCACGCCCCCTGTCCGAAGCCTTGCCCAAAACTCCCGCCGTATATTTCGGCGCTTATTCCTCCAGTAACCCCTCGAGTCGCTGATCGTGCGCGAAGCTGCTTGGCAAAATTATTGCTCAGCAATGACTCATCATACCCATTTGGTTCAAACAGTGCTCCACCCGCATATTTTGCAAGGCCTGCCGAAATCCAGCCGGTTAGCGCGCCTCGCCCGATATCACCACCGGTAATCGCAGCGTTGATACCTCCGGCCATTGCGCCCGCTGCCGCATGTATCCCCGCTTGCGTGGCAGACGATAGCACCATACATGATCCGGTCATGGTGCCTTCTTGTAGCCCGGTGACGACTCCGCCGGCAGCTCCAAAAGAATGCTCCGGTTATGGCTCCAGTCGCCATACCTGTGGGATATTTTGGTGGGTTGTGGCCGCCATAGAGCCACCAATTATCATGCCTATTGCGGCACCAATGAGAATGTCGTCTACTAAGAAAATATTTCCAGACGGATCCGTATAGATCACCGGATTATTGAGGCAGATAACCCGGTGGTTGGATTTTGGCGACGGGCGCAGAGCGTCTCTGGAAGCGGCTTGGCGGGAAGTGCTGCTTCGTAGCTATAGATTCATTCTTACAAGGAGCGTAGCTGTACCTAACAAATTCAATTGTATCCGGGGCTGCTTGTCAATGACAACCGAGGCGAGCCTGACGAACGTGATCAGAGGCTCTTCTGCATTACCCCAGCGCGTTCGCACAATATAGAGGAGCAGCGGAGCAATCGAGTAAGAATAGACCACGCCCGGGCCCTTTCACGGTTGTCGAACTTCATCAGCTTTCTTGGAAAGGGGCCGGGTAGAAAACCGGGTAGAAAGATGGTTGATGGAACCTCAGAAGTAGGATATTCTATATTAGATATTGTTACGACCTTAATAGGTATGTACAATATCTTATAAGCACGAGAGCTATACCGAAGGAGGTGTCTCATATGTCATTCGGAAGAAACCTGTCGAGCGCGAGAAAAGAGAAGGGCTTGACCCAGGAAGAACTGGTGAGGCTAAGCGGCGTGGCCATCTCACAGATACGGCGGTATGAAGCGGACAAATCTTCACCAACCCTCGATGTGGTGATGAAGCTGGCGAAGGCGCTGGGGGTCTCTCTCGATGAACTGGCCTTCGACAGGGCCACGGGGGTTGCCGCAGGTAGATTGGACAGAGAACTTCTGGAACAGTTCGAGATGGTCTCATCGCTCGATCAGGAAGACCGGGAGGCCGTCAAAAGGATCCTCGAGGGGGTTATCGTGAAGCATCAGGTGAATAAAATGCTCAAGCCCAGGCTTGAGAAGCCATGGTCGCAGCGGTTCAGAGAGATCACGGACCGGCTCGCCAAAGGCGCAAAGGGCTACTCTCAGGATGAGATAGATAAGGTGATTGACGAAGCGGTGAGTGCCGTCAGATCAAAGGCCCATGCCCGCACCAATTAAGGCGGTCATCGACACCAGCGTCATGGTCAGCGTGGCCTTTGCCAAAGAGGGGCTGGCCAGGGAACTGCGAGACATGATCGCCGACGGGAGCTTCATCCTGTGCACGACAAAAGAGATCCTTGCCGAGTTGTATCGCGTGCTCCATTATCCCCGCATCTCAAAGCAGTTCAAGCCTGAACTGGAAGACATCGAGCAGTTCATGGGCATGGTGCTGGAGAAGGCATTGATCACCGAGGGCAGTTATACGATCCGCAAAATCAAAGATGATCCGACCGACGATATGTTCCTTGCCTGCGCGATGGAAGCGGAGGCCGACTACATCGTGTCAAGAGATCCCCATCTCCGGAACGTCAAACGGTTCCGCGGGATAGAGATCATCGACGTGACAACGTTTGTGGAGAAGGCGAAGGGCGAGCCATGAGCATTACGGAGAAGTACTTTAAGGAGCAGATGAAGTCTGAGGAGTTCAGGCGGGCGTAAAGACCGGTGGACGATCGCTCGCTCCGTTCGCTGGGACGGGGGACGCACGTGTGCGCCAGACGAACGTTGACCGATACGTGGTATCATAAGGATCAAGAGGACCGAAATGTTGTGGTTTGAAGATGTTCGTAAAAGGCGAATAAGGTTCTCCGATGAACGACAGGAGCATATTGAGTCCGATCATCCGGAAATGTAGGGCCAGACTGAAAAAGTGCAAGCGGCGGTGTTGAATCCGGATATCATAGTCAGGTCGAAAACAGACCCAGAAGTTGAATTGTTCTATCGACACTACAGCACAACGCCTGTTACAGATAAGTACTTGTGTGTCGTGGTTAAATCGATAGTTGAGGACCTATTCATCATCACGGCGTATTTTACGGATTCAGTAAAGAGAGGTGAGATATTATGGG
>DATKMQ010000119.1 GCA_035541755.1 Syntrophorhabdaceae bacterium | reverse complement strand
ACGTTCAGAGGACCGATGACTGCGTCGAGGGTATCGTTCACACCCTGGACGATCTTGCGGAAGTCACCTTCATGCTTTGTGGCATCAGCGCGGGTTGCGAGCTTACCTTCAACGGCCGCCTTGGACAACATATTTGCATCGACCGTCAGGCTGACAAGGTTGCCTCGGAGCAAGTTCAGTTTCTCATTAGCAATTTTCTGCTTACCGGGCAGCTCTTCAAGAACAGGAGAAAAATCGCCTGAGGCATAGCTTGCGACAATCCCGACGATCTTCAAGACGTTCTCAACGTGGAGCTTTATCAGGTCGTTCACGTTCAAAGCTATCTGCTTAGATTCTCCTTCCAGTTTGTCCACGGGAATAAACCATTCGATGTCGCCTTTCTTCTGCATTTCTAGCATCGTACCAATTTCACTTGACAGAGACTTCATGTCTTTACGGAACATATACTCCTCCTTGATTTATATTTCAGGACTTCCTCGTCCTGCTTCGTTCTCTCAAATGTCCTTTACGTCACTTGCTTTTGCGGAGCGAAGTCGATATCCTCGTGCACTGCGCCGGGCGTTGATAGCCCAGTTGGTTCGTAAGCATGAGTGACCTCACGCATATTTCTATGAAAGGGCGTGATCCCCTTTAAGAGTATTGAGAAAGTCTCCCTCGCAGGATACCGAGTCGTGACCTTCATGCCTGTGCCGCCTCTTTTTTGAATATTTGTCCATTCGCGGCCACTCTCCCAAAGAGATACTCCACCTGCTCCGGCATCTTCTGCGTCTGTTCCGTCGCCAAATAGCCGCCCTGCGACAATGAACCATGGAAGAGCTTTATCACATCGATTCTTTCGTTCGGTTGAAAATGCAACAGCACGTTCTTACACAGAATAAGGCTGAAGTCTTCCCCGATAGGACGCAGCGAAAGTAAATCGTGTTTCTCGAAGATAACGTGCTCCCGGATCGTATCAACAACCCGGAAGTAACCAGGCTTATCGTTCGGTACAAAATACTTTTTGAAGATATCGGGCTGGATTCGCTTCAAGTCTTCCTCTGGATACGTTCCGGTTCTGATTGTCTGCCCAAAGGTATCAGTTTCATCAATATCGGTGGCGTAGATTCGAAGATTTTTGAAAGCGAAATATCCCATGCTCTCGGCGAGCAGGATAGCCAAAGAATAGGGCTCCGGCCCCATGGCACATCCCGCATCCCAGATGCGCACCCTGCTTCTCCCCATTGCAAAAGGTACGACATGTTCGACCGCGAGCTTCAAGATTTGCGTATCTCTGAAAAAGAAGGTGAATGCCATGTCAGCGGGCCGCCTCCGCCCGTTCCGCATTTTTTATGACCTTTGCAGTATCCACTATAAGAGCTACGGTTCCGTCGCCCAGGATGGTCGCCCCTGAAACAGCGTCCACATCCCTGTAGCATCTCCCCAGGTTCTTGATGACCGTTTGATGCTCACCAATCACCTTATCGACTACCAGGCCTACTTTTTCCCCATTGCAACCCGTGATAACAATCTGCTCTATGGGCGGTGCCTCTCCCGGAATATCGAACTCTTTGCGAAGTCTTACATATGGGACCAGGTCTCCCCGGATGTGGGCAAGATTTCTCCCATGCGATTTTCTGGCGTCTTGCTCTGTCAGTTCCACACACTCCTCCACAATGGACAGAGGAAGGATGTAATAGCGACCCCCGAGGGTCACAATCAGACCTTCGATTATGGCGAGCGTGAGAGGAAGCCTTATAAGCACCGTGGTCCCCCTCCCCTCCTCACTTGCAATATCGATCGTGCCCCGCAAGACATCTATGGCGCTTTTCACAACATCCATGCCCACGCCACGCCCGGACACATTGGTAACTTTCTTAGCCGTGGAAAATCCGGGAGCAAAAATAAGATTAAGAAGCTCTCTGTCGGTCAATTCCTGGCCCGGGGAAACAAGACCCTTCTCATAAGCCTTGGCCAATATCGCGCTCTTGTCGAGTCCTCCCCCATCGTCTTCTATCACTATCTCCACGTGTGCCCCCGAGTGGGCAGCGGATAGACGGATCCTGCCTGTTCTTCTTTTTCCGAGTCTCTCCCGCAGATCGGGGGTTTCTATGCCATGGTCTATGCAGTTTCGTATAAGATGAACGAGGGGGTCGTTCAGCTTTTCGATGACCGTCTTGTCAAGCTCGGTCTCCTCGCCCTCCGTCGTCATCTCTATCTCTTTGCCCAGTTCCCGGGAAAGGTCGCGAATGAGGCGCTTGAACCGGGCAAAGGTGGAACCGATAGGCAACATTCGGATGTTCAGTGTGTTGTCTCTTAGTTCAGCGGTGAGTCTTTCAATCTCCTCGGCTATAGAGACGAGGTTACTATTGGCAAGGGTCGACGCCGTCTGCGTGAGCCGAGCCTGGGCCGTTACAAGCTCACCGACGAGGTTGACAAGAACGTCGAGCTTCTCGGACGGGACCCGCAAGCTCGATATGCCTTCCTCTTTCACTTGAGCCTTTTCTCTCATCTTTTGTATGTGCCGTTGCTCGACGAGCGCCGACTCGACCTTTTCTGCTGTCGTCAACCCCTTTTCGACAAGTAATTGTCCGACATATTTCTTTTCCTTGAGCGCGTACTGAACGTCTTCCTGCCTCACATCCCCCCTGTCAACCAGGATCTCCCCTATTTTCTTATACGCTCGCGCACTCCCCGCCGGCACAACGTCGGCCTCTCTTTCGATGGGTTCGATCGTGATCTTGCACTGATCTTCTACGAAGATGAATACATCTTTTATCGCGTTCGTTCCTTTGCTCGTAGTCAGGACGATGTCCCACCAGACATAGCAATACTCGGGGTTTATACAATCAAGTAGTTGAATCTGGTCGAGTTGCGCCGTCACAACGCACTCACCAAGCTCGCGAAGTTCGTCGAGGAGGAGCACCGGGTTGGTACCGTTCAGAAAGATACCGGGGGCTGGCTCGAAGCGTATGCGGTATGTGACACTCTCGCCCGAAGACATCTCATGTAGGGGGGAGAACGGCGAAGCACCCGTTGGCGTTGGGGGGGATGTAGTGGTTTTGAAGGCTGCTACCGTTTCTTCCAGTATTGTCTTCTCGGGGGCTTCGCCGTCCAACATGAGCTTTATCAGGTCTCTTGATTTTAAAGTCAGGTCTATGAGCTGTTTCGTTATGTTCAGTTCTCCGCTCCGAACCTTGTCGTACACGTTCTCTATCTCATGCGTAAATGCTGCAATGTCGTCGAAACCGAACATGGCACCTGACCCCTTGATCGTGTGCATGACTCGAAAAACCCTACCGATCAGCTGCGGGTCACTTGGCGTCTCTTCCAGCTCCAGAAGGGAGCCTTCCAGTTCAGATAACAGTTCGTACGCCTCTTCCCTAAACGCTTCGCCGTGTTTGTCGTTCATCCCAGTACCTTCCTTGTAACCGCAACAAGTTGTTCCGGCTTGAAGGGCTTCACGATCCAACCAGTGGCCCCTGCCTGCTTCCCTTCGAGCTTCTTCGATTCCTGAGATTCAGTAGTTAGCATGACGATGGGTATGAACTTGTACGAATTGTGACCCCGTACACCCTTGATCAGGCCGATACCGTCAAGATTCGGCATGTTGAGGTCGGTTATCACCATATGAACAGCACTTCCATCGAGTTTCGATAGGGCATCTTTACCGTCGACCGCCTCAATCACTTCATAGCCTGCTTGCCTCAGGGTAAAGCCGACCATTTGTCTGACGCTTGCCGAATCGTCCACCGTCATGATCCTCTTAGCCATAATATTTTTCCTCACTCCACAAACACGACGTTCCCTTGTCAGGATTGCACCCACTTGAGCGAATACATCCTGTTCGGCGGGCCAGGTCTTTGAAAGCGGTCGACGGTATTCCAATAAGATCCAGAAGTTTATTTGCTGCTAGCGATGTTTTATGTGCAGCACAAAAAAGCTGCAAGCAGGAGATGTCCGCAGCGGTAACCGAGGACAGGTCTATCTTTACCAGGTCGGCTTCTCTCAGGGAATCGGCAAGCAGAGACCGTAGTTGAGCCGCATACTCAATCTGCAATTCACCGGAAAGATGGAGAATAGTTTCATTATTATTCTTTTCAACTACACAATCGGTCATGGACCTTCCCTCCATCGTGTCTAGAACAGCTCAACGTTGTCCAAAAAATGATCTTCCTTCAGTGACGGTGAGTCGTTGGTACCGGCCAGACGGGCCTGATGCACGGTTCGTTCCTGCTGCATGGTATAGCGTTCGGCCAGACGGGTGAGATAGTCCCCGTTTGTAGGCGTCGCTAAGCCGACTTCAACTTTCCGTCCTTCCACAATATTACGAAAATCCTTTATGATCTTTCCGACAACCTCGTCTGTCCTGGTATGCGCACTCACGCTCTTGATAACCGTCTGTATTGCTTCCGTAAGCTCACTTGTTTCCTTTTTCAGTTGGGTGAGAAGCGAGGAGAGTGTCTGCTGAGATTCCCCCAAAAAATCAAGCACTGAATCAATTTCTGTTCTCATGGCCAGGATATCCTCCCCGTTTCCGTTTCTTTGGCTCTCGGCACTCAGACTCACGGAAGCTTCCCTCACACTTTCAAGCGCACTCGTGATAGCCAGTGTCTGTTTACTGGTAGTCTCGGAAAGGTTTCTGATGGCTTCGGCCAGTACGCCAAGAGCACCCCCGTTTTCGGCCATATGGGCGGCCCTGATCTGGGCGTTGATGGCAATAAGCTCGATTTCGGACGATATCTCCTCGATGTCGTCCACATGAGCGGAGACGTTCTGAATCGAGTCGGAAAGATCACCTACGGCGCGAGCGAGCTGCTCGTCGGCTTCTCTGTTCTCCTCGAGCGATCCGACAACGAATGAAACCGAATAGTTAATGTCCGCCAGGAATGAGGAGTGGGCATTCCCGGCAATACCCGTGAGCTTTTCCGTTTCTCTAAGCATGGACCAGAGATTCCGGGCTATAGCTTCAAGGCCGTTTATGATCGTTGCCACAGCTGAGCCCATCTCTTTCCTCGCATGTTCGAGCTGGTCGATCTGAACAGGGCCGGTGTCTGCAAGAATAGCCACGATATCACGCGGGACAACGATTTCACTGGCCACCTCATCGAACAAATCGACTACATGTTCGATCTGTTGGCGAGTGATATCCTGAAACTGTAGAGAGGAGATTACGCGCGAAATGTTTGATGCCACCTGTTCCGAATTCGCCGCCAGGCTTATGGCCGTCTGAGAGGATAATTCTCCCTTTTCAAGAAACATTGAAAGGCCCGATTTGATCCGGTTGAGCATGCTCTGCGCCCTGATGCTCATCATGTCTCTCGCGCTGTCCACCTGTGGACGGCTTTGCTTCATTATTTCCTGCAGCGAAACGATGGCCTTGACAATAGCGTCCGCTCTTGATGCGATCATAACCGAGAGCTTCTCTACATGTTTCGAGAGCGTGTCGAATCTGCCGTCGCTGTTGACACGCGCATCTTCTATTCTCGTTGAAATACCGAGCATGTGAAGGTGCTTGACTATGCTCTTGAATGTGGATAGGGGCGTGTAGACAGCGTCCATAAGGCGTATGATGTGAAGCATGGAATCGGAGGTGTACGTAAACCTGCCCTGGGACTTCTCAAGATACGTGCCTATACAAGCCTCGGCATCTCTGAGTCTGTCCGTGCTCGCCACGGCCTCTTCGCTTCCTACCATTTTTGCGACGGACCCAGCAGCCTTAGATATGGATATCGCCTGACTGGAGAGTTTCTGCAGGTACGAACCTATCGAAAGGAAGTCATTCTCCGTCGATACGTTCAGGGCTCTGAGATCTCCCGCGCTGGCTGCCGCAAATTTTCGGGCCGATTCATTTTGCTCGTCAGTATTATGGCCGTCAACGGCCTCGGCGCAGGTTATCACGGTCATCATGTCCATGCACAATTCATCGGGATGGGTGAGAGGAAATTAAGACCAAATACCCTATAATTTCCTTTCGATTAGCCTATATATATTTTAATGGGCAAGCTGCCAAAGTGAGGGTAAGTATGCCTGAAGATTAACGGTTTTATGTTTCAGGCCCAGCTTCTTCCTGGTATTGCTTCGGCAGACTTCGCCTGGTCGCTACACGTTCGTCTGAATAGTTATGGTAGTATTATAATGTTGCGATGGTCTTGGCTATGATACGCAACAACCCGAGAAATCGGGTCCAGGGTTAGCTTGCGCTTGGCCCCGCATCCTGCCGATCATCGCAAACAGATCAAAGGAGGTCCTAAAAACAATATGTGGAGCGATAATCTCCCGAAGGCCTTGGAATACAGCAAACCGGTTCTCGATTGTGTTGGAGACCCGGTCTTCATTCTGGACCGTCAATACAGGAATGTCTTCGTCAACAAAGCGCTTTGCGAAAAGTCTGGGATTCCCTTAGAGCGGTGGCTGGGAAGGACCGCGCAAGAATTATTTCCCAAGGAGCAGGCCGATATTTTCATGGAGGATGCCAGGCAAGTCTTCGAGACCGGGAAGCAAAGTGTTAAAGAAGAACAGGCAACCGACGCATACGGTAATGTCCATACAATCGAAACAACGAAAACGGTTTATAAGGATGCCACAGGCGAACAATACCTCATCGGCGTGCTGCGCGAAATCACGGAAAATAAGGCCGCTGAAGAGGCGTTAAAAGAAAGCGAGCATAGATACCGTCTGCTTGCCGAGAATGCTACGGACGTGATCTCTGTTCTTACCTTGGACTTAACATACAAGTACGTCAGTCCCTCGGTCAAACAGGCATGGGGGTTTTCCCCAGAAGAGTTGATTGATCAGCCAATCAGCCATAATATGACGGCTGAAAGTCTCGAATTCGTGGTAAGTGCTATCCGGGAAGATCTGGAACGAGAAGAAGGCGAAACGGTTGACCCCGACCGGGGCAAAGTCCTGGAGCTGGAAATGATACGCAAAGACGGCTCGACCATGTGGGTCGAGGTAAAGGCATCGTTTCTGCACAGCGATAACGGCGATCCAATAGAGATCATGGGCATAGCGCGTGATATTACGGAACGCAAACGGATGGAAGAAGTCCTGCGCAGGAGCGAACTTCAATTATCTCAGGCCATGGATCTTGCCGATATCGTGTACTGGGAGTATGACCCTGTCGAGAACGTGCAGATTTTCAACGATGCCTTTTATGCCTTTTATGGCACCACCGCCGAGCGTGAAGGCGGATACCGGATGACGGGCGAAGAATACAGAAAGCGATTTGTTCATCCTGACGATCAACCAGGTGTCCTTGAAACAGTGCAACGGATTCTTGCAGAAAACATCACCGGACCCCTTCCCCCTATAGAGCACCGCGTTGTTCGGCGCGACGGCAAAGTACGACATACTGTGGTTCTGGCAACAAACGTCATGGACGCCTCAGGCCGCTTAATCAGGAGGTACGGGGTGAATCAGGACATCACAAAGCGCAAGGAAGTCGAAGAAGAGCTTAGGAGCAGAGAGCACGAACTGGAAAAAAAGTCTTTTGATCTCCAGGAAGTGAACAGCGCTCTGAAAGTATTGCTGAAACACCGGGACGAAGACAAATCAACGCTCGAAAATGCCATCCACACCAATGTGCGAGAGCTCATCGTGCCCTACATCGAGAGGCTGAAGAATACGCAGATGAGCGATGTCCAGAAAACGTACGTAGGCATCGTCGAGTCCGGTCTGAACGAGATAATCTCTCCTTTCCTGCATAAGCTGGGCGCTGCCTATTCCCACTTCACGAAGACCGAGATCCAGATAGCCAACCTGATCAGGGCCGGCAAGGGCAGCAAGCAGATAGCAGAACTGCTGAATATCTCTGAGGGCACCGTCGAGGTCCACCGGAACAACATCAGAAAGAAACTGGGCCTAAAACATAAAACCGTCAATCTTCAGGCACACTTACTCTCCCTTTAGCAATACGCTCCCGTAAAGTACCTATAGGATAATCGCAAGGAAATTATAGGTTGCCTGGGCTTGATTTCGCTTGACCCTGGCCATATACCTAAATAATACTATGCCCTTATGGAATTATCGATCTATCAGAAACGAGGGCCAGCGATGAACATAGAGTATTTGGATCGGACGGGTTACCTTGTTGTCAGGGATGCTTCCTCCTCTTTTACAGTAAAAAACGCGCAGATAGTAACCGAAGGCATGCTTCTTGAGGCCCGGAATAAAGGGCACAACCGTATTCTACTCGATTTAACACGGTGGTCAAAGCCCAAAAACGAGATGGTTCGATATACTATAGGCAAATATCTGTCAGAAGTAATCCGGCCGCCTCTCAAGGTTGCCGTACTCTCGAGTCCTGATGTTTTGAACAGATTCGCAGAAACCGTGGCGACAAACCGGGGGGCGCAGCTCAGGGTTTTCTCGGACGAAAAATTGGCAATTAAATGGCTATTAAAAAGCACCGACCAGAGATAAGGCTTCAGGTTGTAACAGACTGTGGCGTCTATTCATTAGCCCTTAAATTCGAAATCCTCAACCTACCTTCGGCTTGGCCACGCATCCCGCTGATTTTGGCATGCAGATCAAAGGAGGCCGCTAAACATAATATATGCACATAAAAAATATCACCGAGTCCTCTGAATACAGCAAATCGGTTCTCGATTGCATAGGGGACCCGGTCTTCATTCTGGACCTTGAATACAGATACGTCTTTGTCAACAAAGCGCTTTGCAAACAGTCTGGAATAGCGTTGGAGCGGTGGCTGGGCAAGACCCCGCACGAACTATTCCCCAAAGAGGAAGCCGACATTTTCAGAGCACACGCCGGGGTTGTGTTCGAGACCGGGGAACAAGACATCAGCGAAGAACAAGTAACAGATGCAAACGGTGAAGTGCGGACAATCGAAACAACAAAAACACATTACACAGATGCCACGGGTCAGCAATACGTCATTGGCGTGGTATGCGACATCACGGGACATAGATGCGCCGAGGAGGCGTTGAAAGAAAGCGAGCATAGATACCGTCTGCTTGCAGAGAATGCTACGGACGTGATCTATGTTCTAAACTTGGACTTGACATACAAGTACGTCAGTCCCTCGGTCAAACAGGCAAGGGGGTTTTCCCCGGAAGAACTGATTGATCAGCCAATCAGCCATTCCATGACGGCTGAAAGTCTCGAATTGGTAACAAGGGCGATCCGGGAGAGTCTGGATTTAATAAAGGATGAAACGGTCGACCCTGACCGCACAACAGTTCTGGAGCTGGAAATGTTGTGCAAAGACGGGTCAACCGTATGGGCGGAGACTAAGGCATCCTTTCTGCGCAATGATAACGGCGATCCAACGGCGATCATGGGCATAGCGCGTGATATCACGGAACGCAAACGGATGGAAGAAGCCCTGCGCAGGAACGAACTTCAATTATCTCAGGCTGTGGATCTCGCCGATATCGTGTACTGGGAGTTTGACCCCGCCGAGAATGCATTGATATTCAACGATCCCTTCTATGCTTTTTACGGCACGACCGCCGCACGAGAAGGCGGATACCGGATGTCGCGCGAAGAATACAGAGAACGATTTGTACATCCTGACGATCGCCTGTCTCAGTCTCATGACGTGCAGTATAACCTTACTCGACATGAGGCTGAATCCCCTCCCGATATAGAGCATCGCATTATTCGGCGCGATGGTAAAGTACGCCACATCGTGGTACGGGCGCGCGTCGTCAAAGACGATTGAGACCGCGTCATTAAGCGGTACGGGGTAAATCAGGATATTACCGACCGGAAACTGGCAGAAAGAAGACTAGCTGATTCCGAAAAACTCTACCGCACGCTCTTTGAAAACACAGGTACGGCAACGATGATTATCGAAAATAGCACGACAATCAGTCTTTGTAATAGCGAGTTTCAACGCCTTTCCGGCTACACCAAGGATGAAATTGAAGGCAAAAAGAGCTGGACCGAATTCGTAACCAAGGAAGACCTAGGAAGGATGCTCTCTTCCCATCATCTACGTCGCAAGAACCCTGACGCGGTCCCAAGGCAATACGGATTCCAGTTTGTTACACGAACCGGAGAAGTGCGGGATATGTGTTTTGTTGTGGACATGATCCCGGGTACTGACAGAAGTGTGGCGTCACTGGTCGACATAACCGACCTGAAACAGGCCGAGCACGAAAGGACGCGCCTTGAAGCTCAACTCTATCAGGCCCAAAAAATGGAAGCCATCGGTACCTTAGCCGGAGGTATCGCCCACGACTTCAACAACATCCTCACAGCCCTCGTCGGATACGCCACCCTCCTGCAAATGAAAGTTAAGCGCGGTACGTCACGGAATTATGTGGATCAGATCCTCGCTGCTTCGCAGAAGGCGGCCGACCTTGTACGCAACCTCCTTGCCTTCAGCAGACAACAAAGAATCAGACTTGAGCCCGTCAGTCTCCACGAGATCATCAGGAGGACGGAGAAGCTCCTTAGCCGCCTCCTTACCGAGGACATGGTTATCGAGACATACCTTGCTCCTGACGACATTATCGTCATGGCCGATGCAACCCAGATGGACCAGATTCTCTTCAATCTTACTACCAACGCCAGGGACGCCATGCCGCAGGGCGGTACGCTTACCATAAGGACGGAAATGGTGGAACTGGACGATGAGTTCCAGCGACTCCACACATACGTGAAACCTGGACCGTACGCCCTCCTCTCGGTCTCCGATACCGGCACGGGCATGGATGAAAGTCTGCAGAAAAGGATTTTTGACCCCTTCTTTACCACCAAGGAAGTGGGAAAAGGAACCGGTCTCGGGCTCTCTACCGTCTATGGAATCGTCAAGCAGCACAAAGGCTATATTACGGTATACAGTGAACCACAGATGGGAACGACCTTTCATATCTACCTCCCTACCGTCAAAAAAAACTCAAAAAAAGAGACGTCCGGACCGGGGCCTATTCAAGGAGGCAAGGAAACTATTCTGATCGGAGAGGACAGCGAAACGGTCAGAGAGTTTGCAAGCACAATACTCACACAACATGGGTATACGACAATTGAAGCGGTGGACGGACAGGATGCGGTAGACCAGTTCAGGACAGCCCATACAATTGACCTCCTGATCCTCGACTCGGTCATGCCGAAAAAGAACGGACGGGAAGCCTATAATGAAATACGTGCGATCAAGCCCGGCATCAAGGTGATCTTTACAAGCGGATATACCAGAGACGTTCTTCTCGACAAAGGCATTCAAGACGAAGAGTTCAACTTCCTTCAGAAGCCCATCTCACCTCTTACCCTCCTGCGGAAGGTAAGAGAGGTGTTGGATAGCGGGCAGAACGAAGAGAAAGCCGCCTGTAAGAATTCTGACCGTAATGCGTAATTCTTGTTGGAGGGCCCCAATTCAGCGCAAAGGCAGCGAGACAATGGCTTGCCAACCTCGCGGTGGCAACCCTCTTCATAGAACCGGGGAGTCCCTGGGAGAAGGGCTACATTCAATCATTCAACAGCGAGCTCAGAAATGAACTCTTAAACTGGAGATATTCGCCACGCTCTGCGAAGCCAAGGTCCTATAGAGAGTCTGTCGTTTTTATTTCCCAACTCTTGACTTTTCTGAGGATAGACCTTGCCCTTTTCTTTGTCTGCCCTTAGATTGTCTGAATAATAATGAGTTGATGTGCTTAATGCATCGCCGGGTTTCCGGGAAAATCGACGTATGTGAGGGTTGATCTATGCTCAGTAAGCTCCGGTCTTTATCCATCCGTACCCAATTTGCGATCCTCTTATTGATCCTCGTCGCTTCATGCACCGTACTCATAGTCTATGTGGGGATGAAACAACGCAGGGAAGCGATAAGCCAGGCCAGAGCGGACTGTCTGGAAGTTGTCAACACCATAACGGCAGAGCAGCAGGCAGTGGTGAGAGGTGCAGAGCAATTGGCAACGGCCCTCGCTCTCCTCCCAGAAGTTAGATTGTACAAGCGCGACGCCGTTACCACGCTTCTTGCCGACCTCGTAAAAAAAAATCCACAGTACACGAGCATTACCATTACGGATAATTCCGGTATGGTCTGGGCATCCTCACTGCCTTTCGAGGGAAAGGTGTCGCTCGCCGATCGAAGGTATTTCCAGCAGGCGGTTCGTACCGGGATGTTTTCATCGGGCGAGTATGTCATGGGCAGGATGGCAAGAAAAGGGGTCATAAGCTTCGCACACCCGGTCAAGGATACCACGAATCGGCTGACAGGGGTCGTCATCGTGGTCCTCGATCTGGAATGCGCCCAGAAGTCTTTTGAGAACGTTAACCTTCCTCCCGGTGGGTCGTTCAGCCTTCTCGATCATCGGGGTGTGATTTTCATCAGAAACTTGAACGATCCTCTGTCTCGGGAACTCGTGGGAAAGGTCGACCCCAGACCGGAGACTTTTGCCCGGATGCAAAAGGGCCCTGATGAGGGGCAGATCGACAGCGTGGGCAACGATGGCAGGTTTCGTATCGGCGCCTACAGAAAACTACGCCTCTCTAACGAACCTGAGCCCTATATGTACGTGCGGGCAGGCATGCCTCTCGCTGAGGTGACCGCCAAGGCAAATGCCGCAACAGCATGGAGTCTTGCCTTTCTCGCCTTACTCTTCGGGGCTGGCCTCTTTCTCGTCTGGTTTGCCGGAAAGCGTCTCATCGTGAATCCTGTCGCCCTGCTTAAGAAGGCATCGGAGCAAGTAAAGATAGGCCCGGAAGGTGTGAACGTATCACGGATAGTCAAGAACGGTGAACTCGGGGATTTGGCGCGTGCATTCGATGACATGGCGGGCTCCCTCGTCGCATGGAAGGCTGCCTTGCGTAAGAGTGAACAGCGCTGGGCCACAACCCTTGCAAGCGTCGGCGATGCGGTCATCGTCACCGACACAGACGGCAGGGTGACCTTCATGAATCCGATCGCGGAAGAGGTCACTGGATGGACGCTTGAGAGGGCCAAACAAAGACCGATAACGGAGGTCTTTCAGATCGTAAACGAGCATACCCGCAACGAGGTTGAGAACCCGGTCGACCGGGTGCTGCGCGAAGGAACTGTGGTGGGCCTCGCGAACCACACGATCCTTATCAGGAAGGATGGCTCAGAGGTCCCCATCGACGACAGCGGCGCACCCGTAAGAGACCTGGACGGTACGACCACCGGCGTCGTTCTCGTCTTCCGGAACATCATGCAACGAAGAGCGCAAGAAAACCACACAAACCGCCTTGCGTCCTTCCCGGAACTCGATCCAATCCCTATCCTCGAAGTCGACCTGTCCGGCGATATTACCTTCTGCAACCCATCTGTCGAGAAGACTTTGGAAGAACTCGGTATGGACAAGAGGGATTGCAGCCCCCTCCTCCCCTCGGATATGGGCTCCATTCTCAGGGACTGGGACGGCACCAGCAGGACAATCGCACGAGAAGTCACGATAAAGGACAGGGTGTTCGGTGAGACCATCCATTTTGTTCCTCAGTTTAATGCGGTTCGCATTTACTGCCGTGAGATTACCCGTCGCAAGCGTGCCGAACAGGCGCTTCAAAAAGCCTATGAGGAGCTTGAACTCCGTGTCCACGAACGTACCGCCGAACTCCACCAGGCCTTCGCCAATCTCTCGAAAGAGCGCCAAAGGCTCTATGACGTTCTGGAATCTCTGCCTGCCTATGTGGCGCTGCTCGGGCCCGATTACCGGATGCCATTCGTCAACCGCGTCTTCCGGGACCTGTTCGGGGACCCAGGGGAAAAGAAGTGTTTCGAGCATCTTTTCGGGCGGACCGAACCCTGCGGGACCTGCTACACGTATGAAACGCTAAAAACATCAAAGCCTCAATCCTGGCAGTGGACCGGCCCGGACAGGCGCATCTACGATATCCACGACTTTCCCTTCGCCGACTCTGACGGATCCCCGCTTATTCTCGAGATGGGTATGGATATAACGGACCGGAAGCGTATCGAAGAAGAAATCCGAATCGCCAACGCCTATAACCGGAGCCTCATCGAGGCGAGCGTCGACCCCCTCGCAACCATAGACCCCGAGGGAAAGATCACTGACGTGAATACGGCAACCGAGAAGGCTACCGGCTATGGACGGGATGAACTCATCGGTACAGACTTCTCCGACTACTTCACCGAATCCCAAAAAGCCAGAGCAAGCTACCTTCAGGTCTTCACCAAGGGCCTTGTGCGTGATTATCCTCTGGAGATCAGACACAGAGACGGCCACATCACTCCAGTCCTGTACAACGCCTCGGTCTACCGGGACGAGGAAGGCAAAGTAGCGGGGGTGTTCGCAGCTGCACGGGACATTAGCGAGCGGCGTAAGCTCGAAGAGGAGCTCCGCCAAACCCAGAAGATGGAATCCCTGGGGACCCTCACCGGCGGTATCGCCCACGACTTCAACAATATCCTCGCAGGCATGATCGGATTTACCGAGATGGCCCTCGATGACATACCGCCTGACAGCCCCGCGAGGCACCACCTGGAACTCGTGCTGAAAAGCGGCTTCAGGGCGCGCGACCTCATCAGGCAGATGTTAAGTTTCAGCCGCAAGGCATCCTATGAGATAAAGGCCATCCCATTGACCCCCATTATCAAGGAGACAGTCAAACTCCTGCGAGCCTCAATCCCCACGACCATCGTTATCGGCATGAACGTCGCCACAAACTCAGATACGATCCTTGCCAATGCCACAGGTATCCAGCAGATCATCATGAACCTCGCGACCAATGCCGCCCACGCCATGCGTGAGAAAGGCGGCAAGCTGACCATAACCCTGAAGGACGCCTACCAGGCCCATGACCGGGATCTCTCGCCTGGAGCTTACCTTGAACTTGTGGTGGAGGATACAGGAGCAGGCATGGATACCACAGTCATGGAGAGGATATTCGATCCCTTCTTTACTACCAAGGAACCGGGCCAGGGCACGGGCATGGGGCTTGCCGTGGTCTATGGGATTGTAAAGAGCTTCAATGCAGAGATCACCGTGCAGAGCGTACCTGGAGAGGGCTCTACGTTCAGGGTTCTCCTCCCCAAGGCGGTAGCGGATGAACCTTCAGAGGCTTCAACCTCTCTCGCATTCCCCACGGGTCACGAGAAGATTCTTTTCGTTGACGACGAACAGATGCTCACAGAATTGGGCAAGAACATGCTGGAAAGGTTAGGCTATGCCGTTACAACCATGACAAGCAGTTCGGAAGCTTTGAAACTATTCTACCGAGACCCGTTCCACTTTGATCTCGTGATCACCGACCAGACCATGCCGGAACTCACCGGACTCCGTCTGGCAGAGCAATTGCTTACCGTGCGTTCCGATCTTCCCATCATCCTCTGCACCGGCCATAGTGACAGCGTGAATGTGGACAGCGCCACGGCAGCAGGGATCAGGGGATTACTCTTGAAACCCTTGGCTAAATATGAATTGGCCGTAGCGGTGAGGAAGGCACTGGACGCAAAGACTGGCGAATGACCCTGATAAGAGGTATGCTATGCACGAAGTCAGCGCCTGTTTTCAACCAAAGCACACCGTGAAAGGGCCGATTAGGAGATGCTGGTTAGGGCCATTTGAGTAGGAAACATGAAGCTCAAGACAAAACTCGCCTCTGGTTTTGGATTTCTCTTTGCGATTATCTTCGCTCTCTGCTGTTTTTGCTCCTACGTGATAACGAAATTGGTACGCCCAAGAATGGCGAAGCTGCGTGGAAGGTTCTCTTCGATGATAGTTACGAAATCGCACGAAGACACATGCAAGGCAAAACAAAGGACCAGTGGCTCTTTATCAACCCAGATACTGGCAATCATTACTTACCAAAAAAGATCGACGAATTATGGTCTGCGACTACGTCGGAGGTCAAATTTCACGAAGCCACGCGCCACAGTTTTGCCACGAAGTTACTTGAAGAGGGATTATCCGCCTCGGACGTGTTAGCGCTTGGAAGTTGGAAAGATATGCAAAGCATGAAGCCGTATTCTCACGTAAATGTAAAGAATATAAAAGCCAGGGTTTTGAACTTGCGGAACTCATACCGAACTCATACTATCGGAAAAGAAGGTAACTTATTGAAACTAAAAGAGTAATATGGCGGAGGGAGTAGGATTCGAACCCACGGGGCGCTTGCACGCCCAACGGTTTTCAAGACCGCCGCTTTCGGCCGCTCAGCCATCCCTCCGGGCCGCTTACACTTTAAGTTCGAAACCCCGCATAGCGGATTTCGAACAGATCACCACCTGATGAGGCTGCTTCCCCAGGTAAGACCACCACCAAAAGCGGTGAGAAGCACCAGCGTCTCTTTTTTGATTGCCCCCGTGCGCACCGCCTCATCAAGCGCGATGGGTACGGTTGCCGAGGAGATATTACCATATTTCTTTATGGTCATGTAGATCTTTTCTATGGGCACGTTCAGTTTCTTTGCCATCCCCTGGATGATTCTAAGGTTTGCCTGATGGGGAATGATCACGTCCGCATCGTGGACTGTGTAACCGTTAGCTCCGGCAGCTTCCTCGCACGCCCCCGCAAACCTGTTCACGGCCACCTTAAAGGACTTATTGGCCTCGATCATCTTCAGGAAATGAAGGCCCTTGTCCACGCTCTCGTGCGAGATGGGTGTCGTTTTGGAGCCTCCCCCAGGCATAAGCAGCGTGTCGCCACTCGCCCCGTCCGTGTGGATATGAGTTGACAGGATCTCGGCGCCGGTCCCGCTTTCCGTAATCACGGCAGCCCCTGCACCGTCTCCCCAGAGTATGCAGCTTTCCCGCTCTTTCCAGTTGACCACCCGGCTCATGATTTCGCCCGCCACAACCAGGGCTTTCCTGTTTGCGCCCACCCTGATAAGCTTATCGGCGATGTGAAGGGCAAATATAAATCCGGTACAAGCGGCGGTGACGTCAAACGATACGGCGTTGTCGCAACCGAGCTTGGCTTCGAGCCAGTTAGCCCCGGCGGGACAATGGGTGTCAGGGGTGATCGTGGCAAGGATGATGAGATCAATATCTGACGCTTTGACCCCCGCCATATCCATAGCCCTCTCACACGCCACTTTGCAAAGGTCCGACGTGGCCATGCCCTGATCGGCGATTCTTCTTTCCTTGATTCCCGTCCGTGTGTAAATCCATTCATCAGACGTATCAAGAAATTTCGCAATATCAAAATTCGTCATGACCCGTTCGGGAAGGTACGATCCTGTGCCTATGATTGCAATTCTCTTCATTCAATACCCCGTTAATTCCTTTCTTAACAGTTTCTTAACCGTGACTAAGTAGAACAGAAAAGCGCCCGGATTGTCAAGGGAAAGATACCCCAAACGCCCGCACGGGTCAATTGACTGCAAGCTTATGTCCTGCGCTGACACTTAGGCCCTCCAGACCTGTTTATGAATTCCCTTGACATGGGGGGCATATATTCTTAAAACTACATGCACACGATATGACCACGGACCGCGTAGATGCAAAAGGCTTCTTTGCCATTCTGATCCTCACTATTTTGTGGGGCTTCAATTATTCTGCCATAAAATTTTCAAATACGGGACTATCGCCCGTGTTTACGACATTTCTCCGTTCCACCGTGGCGTCATGCTGCGGCATCATATACTGCATCGCCATTAGACAAAAGCTGTTTCACAGGGGTATAACCCTTTTTCACGGACTCATGGTCGGGATCCTCTTCGGACTGGAATTCGTCTGCCTCTATTTCGGTCTTCTCTGTACGGACGCGTCCCGGGCCATCATCTTCATGTATCTCTCGCCCTTCGTCGTCGCAGCGGGCGCCCACGTGTTTCTCAAAGAGAGACTCAACGCAATAAAGACGGCGGGCCTGGTTCTTGCGTTTCTGGGGGTATACTTCGTCTTTAGGGGCAAGCCAAGCACCTATAATAAACTGATGCTCGCGGGCGACCTTCTTACCATAGTCGGAGCGATCTTATGGGGGGCTACAACGCTCTACATAAAAAAGTTTCTCGCTCAAAAAGTCCACCCTATCAACACGTTTCTCTATCAGCTCGTATTCTCCGTGCCGGTCACACTCATATGCGCCCTCGTCCTTGAGAATAAATGGATCAAACACGTGGACGGATACATACTGGCGTCTCTCGCATATCAGTCCATAATCATCGCATTCGCATCGTACTTCGTGTGGTTCAAACTCATATACAGGTATCCGGTTGCAAAACTCGCGGCCTTTACTTTTCTCACACCGATTTTCGGGGTGTTCTTCGGTGTGCTATTCTATAAAGAGCAGTTAACCGTATGGCTTGTCCTCGGTCTTCTTCTTGTCTGTATGGGAATCTACTGCGCCAACTATACTAAGAATGAAAAAACATAAGATCATTACCGTCACCGGCTTTGTCATAAGCCTGCTTCTGCTCTACCTTTCACTCAAGGGTGTAGAGCTTCGGAAATTATTCTACACATTACAAAACGCGGATATGCGTTTTTCTTTTATACCGCTTGCGTGTATATTCCTTTGTCTCACCCTGTGCGCGTATAGATGGTCCAAAGTCGTAGGATGCGGGGTGCGTGTTCGAGATACTTTCATCGCGCTCGTCATCGGCCTGTTCATAAATAACGTGTTGCCCGCGCGAATCGGAGAGATAGCCCGAGGCTACGCGCTTTCCAAGAAGACGGGGATCTCCTTTACGTATTCGGTCACCACGGTGCTTGTGGACAGATTTTTCGACCTTGTGGGACTCCTCATCATCACCTTTATCTTCCTTCCGAAACATAACCTGCCCCAGGGTGTCTCCCGCGCTCTTTACATGCTCGTCGGTCTCTTTATCGTGTGCGCAACCGCCTTAATTACTCTGAGCAGGAAGAGATTTGCCGGAGTGATCTCTGACAAGCTTGCGGGAATCAAGAAACCCTTTTTCTCCAAACTCGCAAAACGTGTCCTTGAAATCCAGGAAAACTTAAGACGCATCAGCTCCCCCCTTAACCTTGCCTACTTCGTCGCAATCGCCTTCGTCACATGGCTTTCCATGAGTTTAGCCCTTTACTTCACCATGCTCGCCCTCGGGGTGAAGATCGGAATTGTCTACGTGCCCTTCGTTTGCGCTCTTCTCAATATGGGGCTCGTCATCCCCTCCTCCCCCGGATATGTGGGGGTTTACCAATGGCTGCTCGTAAACCTGCTGGCACTTTTTAATGTTCCGAATTACCAGGCGCTGGCTGTTTCGATCGTGTTTCAAGCCACGTGGTACATCCCTTATAGCGTACTCGGCTTTGTCTTTCTCATCAAAGAACATTTGAGAATTCAGGAGATTCAAAAGTTGGAGGAATAGCGGGGTGGGTTATCGATGGGAAGACGCGCTTAACCGTCCGCCCTGTGAGTTGACACCTTACCGCTTAGGGATACTGGGGGATCTGCGCAAGGCCCTTTCTCTCTTCTACGCCAAGCGCGATATTCATATTCTGGACTGCCTGGCCTGATGCGCCTTTCACCAGGTTGTCGATAGCAGACAGAACGACTATCCTCTGATCGTCGAGGACCTTCAATCCGATGTCGCAATAATTTGAAAATCGCACGAACCGTGTGTCGGGGTATACGTTCTCGTCCATAATCCTCACGAAGGGCTCCTGGGCATAGACCTTCTTATACACCTGCAAAACGTCCTTCGTGGTTGTCCCGGCCGCGAGCTTTCCGTAGACTGTGGTCAGTATCCCCCGGTTCATGGGCAAAAGATGGGGGACGAAAGAAACCTTCGCCTGAGATAATTTACTCACTTCTTTTTGAATCTCAGGTTCATGACGATGTATCCCGACATTGTAAGCCTTAAAGCCTTCTGAAACCTCGCAGAACATGCTTCCCAGCTTTGCTTCACGGCCTGCCCCGCTCACACCTGATTTGGAATCGATAAAGATGTCGGGCCCAAGCATCTTTTCTTTGAGAAGTGGGTAAAGCGCGAGAATCGCAGATGTAGGGTAACATCCCGGATTTCCGATGAGGTGAGCGTTTCGAATGCGGTCCCGATAAAGCTCCGGAAGTCCGAAGACCGCGTGGGAAACCAGATCTTTTGCTGTGTGCGGAATGTACGTCTTCTCGTATAATCCGACATCGTCGAATCTGAAATCGGCGCTCAGATCGATAATGATCGCCTTTCCATCATAGAGGGCCTTGGCGGTCTCCATGGAACTGCCATGAGGAAGACAGAGAAAATAGACATCGCACTTACCGGCATGGTCTTTATCGGTGGGCTCAAGCACATTTTCAAAGGATCCCTTAAGAACAGGGAATACATCTGAAATCTTCTTGCCTTTGTATGTATTGGAAGTGACGAGGTTGATCTTTACCCCAGAATGAGAAAGGAGCGAGGATATAAGCACAACGCCCGTATATCCTGTCGCTCCGATAATTCCAACATTCCACATTACGGATTATCTCTTCGAGAACTGGAAGCTTGCCCGTGCCCCTTTCTTCCCGTACTTCTTTCTTTCTTTCGCTCTCGGATCCCTGGTGATAAGCCCCTGCTTTTTGAGCGTGGTGCGAAGATTAGCATTAAACTCAAGAAGGGCCTTGGCGATTCCGTGGCCGAGGGCCCAGGCCTGCGCCGGAATACCGCCCCCATAGATGTTGGCAACCACATCGAATTTACCGGTCATTCCGGTAAGGACAAAAGGTTTGTTGACCATAAGCATCAACTCTTCAACGGGAAAATAATCCTCTATTTTTCTTCCGTTTACGGTAAACTCTCCTGCTCCCTGTTTTATCCAGACCCTTGCTACCGCGGTCTTTCTCTTTCCAGTTGCATAGTACCTTTTTTCAGGCACCTTGTACCTCCTTCAGTGACATCTGCTTGGGCATCTGCGCCCTGTGAGGATGTTCATTTCCTTTGTATACTTTCAGCTTCTTAAGTAGCTGCCTTCCAAGGCCTGTTTTGGGTAGCATGCCTTTTACCGCTGCGTAAATGACCTCTTCCGGTTTTTTCTCCAACATGGTTTTGGCGTTGGTGACCCTCAAGCCGCCTGGGTAGTTGCTGTGTTTGTTGTACATCTTGTTGAAAGGCTTGTTGCCCGTGAGCTTCACCTTCTCCGCATTAATCACAATGACAAAGTCACCGGTGTCCGCATGGGGCGTAAACACCGGTTTCGTCTTTCCTCGGAGCATGGACGCCACCTGGGCCGCTAATCTGCCCAGAACGACTCCATCCGCATTTATCACATACCAGTCCTTCTTAACGTCCGTGTCATTTGGAAAATAGGTCTTCATCTGTTTCGCCACCCTTCAAAAATTTGTTTACATTAATATATTTGGCCTTCTAAGTCAAGAAAAAGTTTAATTAAACGGCGTGCAAATGGCTATGCCGGAATCGCGCCGGAAGCTTACCGGCCATCTTCCTCATCAGCTGTCTCGCTGGCACTCAGGTCCTTCTCAACACCCTCTGTCCGGTTTTGATCACGCCCCCTCACCTCAAGGAGCACAAAACTGTTCTCGTCATCCTTTTTACCTTCAGCCTCCTGTTCGAGGAGAGTGACAACTTCTCTTTCCGGCAAAAGCCCCCGTATAGAGGCGACCGACGAGGCCTCGGCAACAAGGAAGAAGTGCCCATCCTCGTCCTTTTCGCTAAGGGCTGTGAGTTCATCCGGACCCTTCAGGTTGTGAAGCGGTCTCGCGTGTTGCAAATAGTATATCAGCGATGAGTTGGTCACACCGTAGAGAGCGATAGCATCGTCATCCACACCGCTCAGCGCCTGCTTTGCAGCTAAACAGAAGGGTTTGAGCGTCCGACTCCTCTCGGCCAATCCCATGCCCGTGGTAAACCCCCAGAACTCCCCCAGAAAGAACAGAGAAAAGAGCACGATCAGCCCTATTTTCAAACGATTGCGCGCGATAAGCCACAGGGAGAAAGCGGCCCCTGCAATCGCCGCGGGCCCGACCACCATTTCGGAGGCGTGTCGGAATGTTTCCACGCCGAGATAGATGTAGATCACAGCCACTCCCACCAAAAACAGGATTATCGCGGTTATCATTGCCGCAAGTTTCATGAGAGCGGGGTGGGGGTTCTTCTCACCTTGAAGCCAGTCTGCGATTGATTTACCCGCAAACAGGGATAGTCCGGGGACGAGCGGGAGGATATAATAGCTTCTTCGCGAGCCCGACAGGGTGAAAAACAGAAATATCGTGATGATCGTGACGGCAATCCACCTCTTCTGCGTCTCTCTCACCCATCCGGCAGGGCGCGTCAGGCACGCCAGAAGAACCACTGTCCAGGGCAGTGTAAATACAAGCGAATGGATCAGATACGCATAGGGCGGATCAACATGATCAAAGGGTTTTACAAAACGGACTATGTTCTCTCTCCACATCTGGTAAACCGAATCCCACGAACCGGAGAAGAACACGGGCAGCAGGAGAAGGGCCGCAAAGATTAAGAGGCCTGAAAGCCCCGCAGCAAGACCTCTCACCGACAAAATCCATTTGTACTCGTTGAGCACGTGCTTTCTAGCACATTGCCAGGAAAATGACTCGCCTTGAAGACTGAACGCCACGTTCACCCCGCTTACAGCGAAGACCGCGACCCCAGCGGATGCAAAGGCCACAGGGCCCTTGCAAAAACAGGCCACCGCACCAAGAGCGTAGAAGACAACAAGGCGCCAAAAGCGCCCTTCGTGCGCCCCATGCAGGTACGCCCACAGGATAGACCAGACACCGAGAACATTGAAAATCTCGGCTGACGCCGTACGGCTCCAGGATACAAACATCACCGAGGTCATGAGAAGTACAGCCGATATGAGGGCCGCGCTCCGCCCAAAGAAATCCCGCCCCACAGCAAAAACAATGAGAACAGTCAGAACTCCCGCAATTGCCCCGGGCATACGTGCGGCGGCCTCCGTCATGCCCAGAATATGATAGAACGGTATAATCGCCCAATAACTCAAGAGCGGTTTTTCGAAGAAGATCTCGCCGTTAATCGTAGGGACAAACAGGTCACCCGACTGAATCATCTCCCGGGCCACAACCGCCCAGCGTCCCTCCGACCCCCAGAGGGAACGTATAGATAAACCCGAACAGAAAAGAATGGCGCTTGCAAGGACGAGACAGAGACATATCACCCAATCACGATGCGACCACTCGCTGAAAGTCTCTGTTGCCGGCTTTGGGATCATGAAACCTAAATATAGTGGGAGACGACCTTCGCGTCAATAAAAACTTCTACCCGCTCGATCTCACAGGCAGACGTAATCAAACGCATAAAGAGGTCTTAAAATATAGGTCTCGCCTGACAGCGGCCGCCGTCACTTGGGTTGCGGGGCAGGAGGGGCCGATTCCTGTTTACACCGGATAAAGAGGCTCGCTACAAATAGTATGATCGCAGTGAACAGAAGCACGGACTCGCGATGGTGATCTCTCAAAAAGATAAGATTATTCAATTCTGCAAGAAATTCGTTCTTTATGCTGTGGACAAAGACAATGAAAAGCCCCGTTGCCCAGAACCGCATGAATCTCGACACTTCATTTCTGGTTATCCTCTGGTGAGAGAAGCCCTTGATGATCTCTCTCATATTCCGTATCGAATACGCGTCAGGAAAAATCTGGGGCACGTCCAGGCTGTATTTCAAGAACTCCTCTCCGTGAACTGATGCAAGCAGGCTCTCCTCCTTACGGATGGTATTACCGTAGGACCAGTAGAAAACGAAAGGATAGATAAGGATGAGGTAAACGTTTCCGCTGAGCAGGCAAAAGCTCGAATCTATGAGGTAGTTTGCCATGTAGTAGGGGTGTCTTACCAGGCTGTATGTGCCCTCTCGGCACAGAACTACGTTGCGAATGAGCACGCCTTTTGTCACATAGTGAAAAAAACAGCCGAAACATAAAAGAAAGAACGAGAGGCACAACCGAACATTGTCGAGACCGTAGAACATGGCCGACAAAACGGATATAACGATGATAATGTCCCTCAGATTGCTCCTGTTAATAAATGGACGCTTTCTTGGCCTGTCATTTTCCATACAGTCTGTCCGTCGTTCCACCTGTCTTAAGCGTTCCCTTTCAGAGGGCACCCCGGTTGATTTTTCGTCTTCTCGATGGTATTTTATTACGTTACAGATATAACACGCTGATTAAAATATTACAAGCATTTCAATGTGACGGGGCAGAAAGGATGAAACAGTATAGCATACTTATCACAGACAACATCGCGGAGGAAGGCCTCAATATTCTTCTCAAAGACCAGGCGGTGCACGTTGACACCAGGCCGGGCATAAAAACCCAGGATCTCAAGAAGATCATAGGCCAATATGACGCAATCATTACGCGGAGCGGAACGACAATAGACGCCGATCTCGTTGAAGACCCGGGAAAGCTCAAAGTCATCGGCCGGGCGGGTGTGGGCGTCGATAATATCGATATCGAGGCTGCGAGCAAGAAAGGTATCATTGTACTCAATGCGCCTACGGGCAACACACTGGCGGCCACGGAACTCACTATGGGAATCATGCTTGCCGCCGCCAGAAAGATACCCCTTGCGAACGATTCTCTGAAGAAGGGCAAGTGGGACAGAAAGAAGTTCATGGGCGTCGAGCTCTATAATAAAACCCTCGGCGTCATCGGTCTCGGCAGAATCGGGACAAACGTGGCTATCAGGGCCAAGAGCTTCGGCATGAAAGTAATCGCCTACGATCCCTACATCAAGAAAACGAAGGCGGACGCCCTTGGCGTCAGTCTTTACGACAGCCTGGATGATGTGTTGAAAGAGGTGGACGTCATCACATTTCATACCCCTTTGACGGACAAGACGAGAAATATGATCACTGCCAAAGAGATGGCATTTATGAAGAATAGTGTGATCTTCGTAAATTGCGCCCGGGGCGGCATCGTCAACGAGCATGACCTCTATGATGCGTTGAAGTCTGGCAAGGTTTTCGCTGCAGGAGTCGATGTCTTTGTGGAGGAACCGCCCGAGAGCAACAGGCTGCTCGAGCTCGAGAACGCCTTTGCGACCCCTCACATCGGTGCAAATACCGTGGAAGGCCAGGAAGCGGTTGCGGTAATCATCGCAGAACAAGTGCTTAATGCGCTCCATGATAGGCCATATCAAAATGCGGTTAATATACCTTTCTTGAAATCGCAACTTCCCGAACAAATGCAGCTCTACTTCAATCTCGCGGAACAGATGGGCAAGCTCTCTGCGCAGATAGCCAAAGGAAGGCCTGAGAAAATCGCGATCGTTATGGTCGGCAAAAACTTCGAGGAAGACCTCTGCGAAAGAAAGTTTGATGTCCCTTTCAGCTACCAGCCCTTCACGATCGCGGGACTGAAGGGTTTCCTGGAGGTAAGTCTGAAGGAAACGGTCACGCACATTAACGCCCCTTATGTGGCCAAAGACCGTAATATCATTGTAGAAGAGTCAAAAACCGATCGATTTGACACGTTCAACGACCTTATCGTCTTCACCCTGAAAACGGACCTGGAAGAGGTGAGCATCGCCGGGACTGTCTTTTCCGATAAGCTGGGAAGAGTCGTATTGCTTGATCGGTTTCATCTCGACGTTATCCCTCGAGGGACCTTTTTGCACTTCCGAATCTTTGACCGACCGGGGATTATCGGAAAAGTGGGCACAATCCTCGGCGATTACAACATAAACATAGCGGGTTTCAGCGTTTCCAGACAGAAAAGCGGCGAAGAAGTCGCCTTTGTTTCTGTGGACGACACGATCGGTAAGGAGGTTCTCAACCGAATCCTCACTATTGACGGCATGATAGAGGCAAAAGAGATTAAGCTCTAATGCCTGATTGAGGTGCGATACAAGCGACACCAGAACGCACCTGGCTTATGTTATGGCGAAGTACCTTCGGTCCGATTACCCCACAATCCGGCACATCTCGTATGTTCTCATGTTCTCACATATCGGCCGCATCCGGGAACGCGGATAAATCCGCTAAGCGACCCCACCCATTGGAAAAATAGCTCGAAAGGCTCCATCGCCACTCGCCCACAGTTGGCTTGCATGCCCTCTCCACCCAAAGTTCAGGATTCTTGAATCCCCTATCAAGTCTTGGGAAATGTGGAAAAACCTATTTCAAAAAGGTCTATTTTTTGTTACACTTTAGCATGCAAAAGGATAAAACAACGAGCAAAAAGGACCGAGGAAAACAGAAAAACATCATCCTCGAGTTAAAGGACAAAAATAAAGATAAGGAAAAGAAGACCAAAAGCTTTACGTACCTCTATTTTGTTTTCGTTTTCGTGGCCCTCGCCCTTCTCAACTATAGCTACGTGTACTTTAACAATGAGGTGAAGACCCTACCCTACAGCGAATTCAAGGATCTCATAACCAAAGGGAAGATCGTCGATGTGAGTATCTACAAAGAAACCATCGAGGGAAATCTCCTGAGCGAGGAAAACAAGAAGGTCAAATTCGTTACCACACGGGTGGACGATCCGGATCTCGTCAAGGATCTGCAAAAATACAATATTAAATTTGCGGGCCATGCTGAGAATAAGATCACCTCTTTCATTTTTTCGTGGATATTGCCCTTTGCCGTTATGATTTTCATATGGAACCTGCTCATCAAGAAGATGGGCGGCGCACCCTCCAGTGTTTTGAATTTCGGCAAGAGCAGGGGCAAGATCTACGGCGAGGACGAGATAAAGATCACCTTCGAAGACGTGGCAGGCGTGGAGGAGGCAAAAGAGGAACTGAAGGAGATCATCGAGTATCTCCAGTATCCGCAGAAATTTCTCGACATAGGCGGGAAGATACCTAAGGGCATACTGCTTGTCGGCCCCCCTGGCACTGGAAAGACGCTTTTGGCCAAGGCCGTAGCCGGAGAGGCCAAAGTTCCTTTTTTCAGTATGAGCGGCTCAGATTTTGTAGAGATGTTTGTGGGGGTGGGCGCTTCCAGGGTAAGAGATCTCTTTTCTCAGGCTCAAGAAAAGGCCCCATGCATCATCTTCATCGATGAGCTTGACGCCCTAGGCAAAGCCCGCGGCATTAATCCTATGTCCTCTCATGACGAAAGAGAGCAGACGCTCAATCAACTCCTTGCAGAAATGGACGGATTTGACACGAAAACCGGCGTTATCATCATGGCGGCGACCAATAGACCGGAAATCCTGGACCCAGCCCTTCTGAGACCTGGACGGTTTGACCGGCACGTTCTGGTGGACAGGCCTGATATCAGGGGACGAGAGGAGATACTCAAGGTCCATATCCGAGGGGTCAAGATAGCTAAGGGGGTCGATCTCAAGACTATTGCAGCCCGGACCCCCGGCTTCGTGGGAGCGGACCTGGCAAGTCTTGTCAACGAATCGGCGCTTCTGGCGGCACGCAAGGGCAAAAGCACAGTGACTATGGCTGAATTTGAGGAGGCCATAGACAGGATCATGGCAGGTCTTGAAAAGAGACAAAGGGTGATGAGCAAGAAAGAAAAGGAGATTGTAGCCTACCACGAAACCGGGCACGCCCTTATCGCCGAGTTCCTTGAAACCACCGACCCCGTGCATAAGATATCGATTATCCCGCGCGGCATTGCCGCTCTCGGGTACACGCTACAGCTGCCTACCGAAGACAGGTATCTCATGACCCGAAAGGAGCTTCTCGACCGACTGTCAGTCCTTTTGGGCGGCCGGGCCGCCGAAGAAATTGTCTTCGAGGAAATATCGACCGGCGCCCAAAACGACCTCGCGCGGGCCACGGACATAGCTAAATCCATGGTCAAAGAATACGGCATGAGCGAAAAGCTCGGACACATGACCTTCGAGAAGGAGCGCAAACCGCTCTTTATGGATATAGGCCCTTCCTTCGGCGCCAAGGACTACAGCGAAGAAACAGCGCGTGAAATTGACGACGAAGTGAGAAAGATCATAGAGCAGTCATACGTGAAGGTGAAGACGATGCTCCTCGAAAAAAAGGAGTTTCTTGAAAAGGTAGCAAAAACCCTTCTTGAGAAGGAATCCATAGAAGGTGATGAACTAAGGAAGATACTCAAAACAGATGCGGGCGAACATGACAACAACGAACTTAGAGAAAAAGCAAATTGACCTGATCAAAGAGTCCATCAGCGTATACGAGAAATCTATGGAATGCCGGGCTCTTTTCAAAGGCAAGGAGCTCTGTTTTGCAAGCATAGAGGAATTCGTGGACGACAGGGGCAAGAGCCATCTTTTTCGTTTGAAGGAGATGAGCCATGAACTCTTCCGGAATTCGACCGACGCCACCTATAAGGAAAAGCTCTATGACATCACCATAGGCTACACCTTTCATGAAGCCATGAAGCTTAGAGAAAACCTCTACCAGCTTGAATACTACAGGCCTCAACGCGACATGGATCTCAATACATTGACGGATCAGGAAAAAAAGGTTATCCATGAAATCGCGATGCTCGTCATCAAAGCTGAAACCAGGCTCAAGGAGGCGTTCAAGGAAATCAAGGTCCTCTTGAACCAGCTCGTGGGTCAACTGAGAGATCTCATTGTACTCTACAAAGATAACTACCTTTTGCCACGCTTTGTCTTCGAGAATGAAAAGGCCCTGACCAGGATTTATGGAAGGAAGGGCTTTGAAAATCTCCTTGACATGGCCTATGCAGATGGAAGGGAGCTTCTCATCTTCAAGGCTGCCGAGAGCTATCTTAAGAGTCAATACTTTGATACGGCAAGACTCCTGTTCAAGAAGATCATGCGCACGGGCAGCAATAGTACGGGTCTCCAGTTCCTCTATCTATATGCCTCCGCGTATTATTTCCACCTTAAGAACATGTTCACGCGCGCACTCCAGTGCGCTGAGCGGGCCCGGTCTCTCGATATCGACGAGAGTGCCCATGGTACCTATATGAATTCTCTGGAGGCGCTCATCTCCGATATAACCAAAGAGATAAAGAAAAAGAAAAAATAAACTACAGGAGGAGGGTTATGCCCATATACGAATATGTCTGTAAGAAGTGCAAGAAAGAATTCGAGGCCCTTGTTTTCAAAGATGACAAGCCCGAATGTCCCTCCTGCGGCGCGAAAAACCCCACCAAGAAGATGTCTTCATTTGGTTTTTCCGTTGGATATAAATTCAAATCCTCGTCAACGGGCAGCGGTTCTTCCTGCGCGAGCTGCGGCTCTTCCAACTGCTCGAGTTGCTCCTAGCGAACGGTGTCTCGCCGAAAACAAATAGATTCCCTGTGGTGGATATTCTCCGAAACGTCCAAAGAACTATAGCCCGGGAAGGTCTCATCGAACAGGGCGACAGGGTGCTCATCGGCATTTCGGGGGGGATGGATTCGACTGCTCTACTCTTTGTTCTCCTGGAATTGCAAAAGAAGATGACCTTTGAGATAGGTCTCTTACACGTAAACCATATGCTTCGCGGCAAAGAATCCCAAAGGGATGAGCGATTCGTGCGAAAGCTAGCAAGAGACCTTTTACTTCCCATTCATGTGAAGAGGGTCGATGTAAAAACCCGTTCAGCTCAAGGCGGCCTATCGATCCAGCATGCAGCAAGAGAGTTGCGCTATCTGACCTTCGATGAGATCTGCAAGCGGCATCATTACAATAAGGTCGCCGTTGCTCATAATCTCGACGATCAGATTGAAACCTTTCTGCTCAGGGCGATTAAGGGTACGGGGCTTAGGGGAGTTACGGCCATTCCCATCAAAAGGGGATCCATCGTACGACCTTTTCTTTTCACCTACCGTAGCGACATCGAGTCCTATGTTCGAAAAAACACCATACCCTTCGTGGAGGATTCTTCGAACAAAAAAACTGTATACGAGAGGAATTTTCTGAGGAAGAAGATATTTCCGCTCATGGAAAACCTAAATCCCCTGTTCAAAGAAAAGTTATTCCTTCTTCTCGGAGATCTCACGTACATTAATGGCCTCTTCGAAGGCAAGGCGCAACGGTTTGTTCAAGACAATGAGCAGGTGAAGGATGGCGATATCTGTCTCCCTATAGAGGCGCTGAACCAAATCGACGGAGAGACAAGATTCAGGGTGATTTCTACGATCGTCTCCCGTTTGAACGCGGATTTCGTGCCTTTGAGGGAACATCTCCGTCAGATAAATTACATGGTTCGTGCGGAAAAACCGAATCTCGTTGCAACGCTTCCTCACGGTATCAGGGTACGGAGGGTCTATGGAAACCTTATCTTCACGGCACGGCCTGCTCCCCAGAGCGTCCGGCAGGTTTTCCCGGTATTCGTAGGGAGAAACTACATCGAGCCGCTCAAACTGCATCTTTCCCTTGCTCGTGTCGCAAGGGCCCCTGCCGTCTTTCCGAATGACCTGGGTACCGCTTTGTTCGACTATGAGAAACTGGGTGCCCTCACAATCAGGACATTCCGGAACGGCGACCGCTTTACACCTCTCGGCATGAAGCATACGGTAAAGCTCAAGGATTTTTTTATTTCAGCCAAGATTCCAAAGGATGACAGAAAAAGAGTCCCCCTTCTTTTCTCCGACGACGAGATCATCTGGGTTGTGGGGTATCGGATCAGCGATAGTTTCAAGATCACACAAAAAACCGGAAAGGTCCTCAAAGCGAGCGTGGGCTTGACTTGAGTAAAACGCGGGCGCTTTTTGTCTTTCTCCCCCTTCAAATCTTTACAGATCACGATATCCCGCCGTTAACCCCGTAAGTATTTTGATTGACAACATGCCTCCGATAGTGTAAACAGTATCTTCGCTGTTCCGAAAGAAACGTCATGAAAAGGAGTACTGCATGTTGTCCAAAAGAGCCCGCCTTCTCAAACCCTCACCCACGCTCGCAATAGCCGCCAAAGAAAAGGCCCTTAAGGCGCAGGGCATCGATATAGCTGGGTTCGGCGCGGGCGAACCCGATTTTGATACCCCCGATCATATCAAGGAGGCCGCTATCAGGGCTATCCATGATAATTTCACTCGCTACACCCCGGCGGCTGGTATCGACCCATTGAAGGATGCCGTCATTGGAAAATTCAAACGCGACAACGACCTTTCCTACAGCCGCGACGAGATCATTATCTCCTGCGGAGGAAAACATAGTCTCTATAACCTTTTTCAGGCCCTTTTTCAGCCAGGAGATGAGGTCATTGTTCCGGCTCCATACTGGGTTTCTTATCCACCAATGATTGAACTCGCGGGCGCCAAACCGGTCATCATAGAGACGAATGAAGAGGAAGACTATGCGATAGCGCCCGACATACTGGAAAAACAGATCACCAAGAAGACCAAGGGCATCATCCTTAATTATCCTTCCAACCCGGTCGGTTCTGTCTACAGCAGAGAAAACCTTTTCGCAATCGGGAAGCTCGCGGAGGAACATGATTTTTACGTTGTCTCCGACGAGATTTACGAAAAGCTCGCTTACGACGAATATACCCACACGAGCATCGCTTCCTTAGACCCGGCCTTTAAGGACAGGACCGTAATCTGTCACGGTGTCTCCAAAACATACGCTATGACAGGATGGCGTATCGGCTTTGCCGCCGGACCGGCCTCTATCATAAAGGCCATGGGTAACATCCAAAGCCAGAGCACCTCTAACCCTTCGTCCGTGTCCCAGATTGCCGCTGTTGCCGCCCTTAATGGTCCTCAAGACAGCATCGGACAGATGCTCACGGCTTTTCGCGAGCGCAGGGATTATCTCGTAAAGGAACTCACGGAAATCCCGGGCGTAACCTGTTATAACCCTAAAGGGGCATTCTATGTGTTTCCCAACTTCAGCAGCGTGCTCGGCAAGCAATACAAAGGTACACCCATCGATTCATCAGCCACGTTAACAACCATGCTGTTGGAAGGCTTCCATACGGCCGTTGTCCCTGGCATCGAATTCGGAAAAGAAGGCTACCTGAGACTTTCTTTCGCCACATCAATGGAGGTTATTCGAAAGGGCATGCAACGGATCAAGCATGCCGTCGCGTCCTTAGAATAACGGACACTACCGGAGGCTCTCTTTAGCGTAACACCTCCCCTACAGCGCGAAGCAGGTCTTCCTCCTGGAAGGGCTTTGAAATGAGCCCTGAAAACCTCGTTTCGTTCATTCTTTTCGCAGTGCCTTGATCCGTATATGCAGTCACAAAAATGATGGGTATGCTGAAAAGACGATTAATCTGTTTGGCCGCCTCAATGCCGTCCATATCCCCTTTCAATCCGACGTCCATGAGAATTACGTCCGGATTCGAAGCGGCCGTCCTTTCGATAGCATCCTTGCCTGTAGATACGGCATCCACAACAGTGTGGCCCAATCGCTCAAGCAGACGTATGGCGAGGAGTACGGATATTCTCTCATCATCCACAATGAGAATCCGAGCCATCCTATGTCCCTGGCTCGAATCTTATGGCAAAAGCTGTTCCGTGATCCCGATTGAGCTCTATCACCCCCCCGAGCTGCTCGGTAAGCTCTATGACGAGCTGCATACCGAGAGAATCGGTTTTGCGAAAATCTATATGGGGAGGAAAGCCCACGCCGTCATCAGAAACCGCGAGCACACACTTATCTCCCTCCCGATTAAGCGAGACGGTAATCTCGCCTTTCTTTCCATCAGGAAAAGCGTGCTTCAAGGCATTCGATATCAGTTCATTCACGATAAGGCCGAGCGGAATCGCCGTATTGATGTCGAATGAGATATCTGTGACCTGGCTCCTGAGAGTAACCGATTCCGCATTGAGACCATACGAGTTGTACAGTTGCGTGGCTAACTCCATTATATAGGCCCCGAAGCCGACCCGGCCATGGTCCTTGGACTGGTAGAGTTTTTCATGGATGCGAGACATGGTCCTGATCCTGTTCACGCTCTCTTTAAACATATTCAAAGCCTGAGTGTCCTCAATATAATGTGATTGAAGGACCAGCAGGCTCGATATGACCTGAAGATTATTCTTGACACGGTGATGTATCTCCCTCAAGAGTACCTCCTTTTCTGTGAGCGACGTCTTGAGGGCCTCCTCCGCGGCCTTGCGATCCGTAATGTCGAAGACGATAAAGACCACACCGGCAGAGAAATCCCTGGGGTCCACGGCCGCGGCGCTGACATGTATATCGAGTACCCGGCCGTCCTTGTGAACCCATTTTGTGTCGGTTGCGCCAATGCCTCCCTTCAGGACTTCGCCGTAGACGACGTCCCCGACCCGTCCTGCCTCCGCGTCGGTCTGATACACGTTCTGTCCCTGTGTGCCCCGTACTTCATCCGCCGTGTAACCAACGATAGAGGACATCCTGTCGTTAACCCATATTACCTTTCTGTCCAGGGTCACAAGGCTGATACCCACGGGGGAGGCAGCAAAGACCGATCGAAGAGTTGCCTCGCTTTTCTTCAGCGCCTCCTCGGCCCGTCGCTGTTGGGTAATATCTCTTGAAATAACGAGGAAGATCGGCTCTCCACGGTACACTGTGCGCGTAATCGAGGCCTCGATGACGATTGTGGTCCCGTCCTTCTTTATGCCTTTGAATTCAAATCGTGACGGCGCGTACTCGCCGCGTTGTCTTTTTTCCCTGAAATCCCTGGCCTGTTCATGATAATCAGGGTGCACAACAATGGTGGTAGGTTTGCCCACAACCTCCTCGGGTCTCTCGTACCCGTATATTTCAAGAAACTTCCGATTCACCAGGATATGCACGCCGTCTTTCACGTGCGCCACGCCGTCGTTCGAGTGTTCGATAGCAGTTGTGTAGAGCTCTTCCGATTCAAGAATCTTCTGTTCCGCCTGTTTACGCTGCGTGATGTCTTTCAAAAAAACTATGATAACAGGCTCTCCCTTGTCGAATGTCATGGCGATGGAATTATCAAGAAATATGGTCGTACCATCCTTCCTGATACCTTTGAATTCGAGGCTCTCCGGGGCCCTCTTTCCGTGTTCCCGTGTGCGGTTATACGCGAGTAGTCTCTGCCGATCTTCGGGGTGTATTATCATGAGCGGCGGTTTTCCGATGATATCCTCCGGCTTCTCGTAACCGAAGATTTCGAGAAATCTCGGATTCACGTAAATGTGGATTCCTCCGCGCACTATAGCTATGCCGTCATTCGAATGCTCCACCACCGCCCTGTATCGCATCTCTGATTCGAGAAGCTGTCTCTTCGTCTCAATGCTTTCCGTAATATCGAGGAAAGAGCCCATCATGCAAACGGGCTGGCCGCCTGCGTCTCTCACCGTGCTCGCTGTCACTTGAACGTTGAACGCCGAACCATCTCTTCTTTTGCCGATAAGCTCTCCCACCCAACGATCGTTCTTCTTCAGCATGTCCATGACTTCCGCCATTCTATCCTTGGGCTCGCAGAAGGATATCACGGGCCTTCCCGAAACCTGGTCCTCACTGTCGTATCCCCAGAGCTTGAGGAATGAGGGGTTCGCATAGGTCAGCTTGCCGCTAAAATCGGCTATTATCATCCCGTTAATGGCCGAGGAGATCGCGCTCTCCTTGATGAGAAGTGATTCTTCGGCCCGTTTTCTTTTGGCCAACTCTTCCTCAGCGTCTTGAAGAGAGTTCTTGATAGCCCTCGTCGAAATCCGCTGGAGAGCGCTGATGATCGCTATGAAAGACGCGTACACAATGTAAAATGAGAGGGGGCTGTAATGCACAACGCTCGCCGGCAGGAGTCCTGCGCGCTGAAGCCAGACCAGCACGAGTCCGGTCACACCGCACACCACCCCTGCCGCTATGCCCCATCGTTCACCGAGAAGCAACCCCGCGACCAATATAACCACGACATACGTCATGGCAACGGGCCCCTGCATACCTCCGGCAGTCAAAACCCGCGCGGTAACGACCGCCCACATCTCCACTCCGAAGAATATGGCCGCGAAGCGGACGTAGCCCTTACGAGTGAGCGCAAGAAGGATGATGCAGCTCCCATTCGTAACGGCCACGTTTATGATCCAACGCCTCAAATTGTCAGGTTGGATGAGAACGATGCCCACACCCATAAGGGTTATCACGAGCATAGCGGCCCACAGCATGTATGAAAGACGGTAGGCGGTCCAGTTCTTTTCTGCATCTGAAAAGACCGGCGGAGCCATTATCCTGTTTATCGTCGCCTTGAGCCTGCCCACTATTTTGCCTGCCCTCTGCATGACATCTGACCTATTGCCAAGTCCGAAAAATCAACGCCCAAACAGAGCGTTTCTCAGCACCACATGACGCCGCCGCGTTCGACGCACGCGGTTACTTACAATCGCTTAAGCCCCTCTGTGCCCTCCCCCCTCACGAGTGGCAGCCATATTCTGAAGACGGTTCCCTTACCGAGCTCGCTCAAAACATCAATATGCCCTCTGTGCTGTTTTATGATGCCGTACACGATAGAAAGTCCAAGGCCTGTTCCCTTGCCCGCCTCCTTGGTGCTGAAGAAAGGTTCGAAAATACGTTCAAGAGTTTCCTTGTCCATACCCTCGCCCGTATCTTGCACGCTGATAACCACCCACTCGTCATTCCTTTTGTCGCCCCGGCCGGATACTGCATTCATGTCTGCTTTTTCCGCTCGGATGGTTATGGACCCGCCATGAGGCATCGCGTCTCTCGCGTTGGTGACAAGGTTCAAGAAAACCTGCCCCAACTGGCTCTCATCTGCATAGACCGTGAGATCTTTGTCCTCTGTGACAATGTCCATGGCCACCGTGTTGCCGATCACAGGTACCATCACATTTTCTAATTTCTTGAGTACGTCTCCGATGTCTACCTTCTTCGGATTGGCGAGTTTGTCCCTGCTGAAGGAAAGCAGGTCTTTAGTTAATTGAGCGGCCATAGAGCAAGATTTGACAATGCCGTCTATATACCGCTTCAAGTCCTTCTGTTGAAGGCGGAGTTGCAAAAGCTCGGCATAGCCCGATATGGTCGTCATGAGGTTATTGAAATCGTGGGCTACGGTGCCGGCAAATTTCCCGATTGCCTCCATCTTCTTTGCCTGAAACAGTTGTGTCTCAAGCTGTCTTCTCCTCGTAATATCATGGATGCTTCCCTGATATGAGGTAAGTCTACCCTCCTTGTCGAACAGTTGAGAGAGGCTTACGAGGCAGTCGATAGCCGAGCCGTCTTTCTTCAATAACCGGGTCTCATGGTCGACTATTATATTGTTCTCTTCGAGTTCACGGGCCAGGCGGCGCAGCTCTCCATGATCCAGGAACATCTCTCTCGTTCGAATAACATCTTCTTTTCCATATCCAAAAAGGTTCTGGAATGACCTGTTTACATTGGAAAGGTTGCCCTTGAGATCCACAACGTAGAGCGCGTCCCGAGATTCCTCGAAGAGCTGGCGATAACGTGCTTCGCTCTCTCTTAGAGTCAGCTCCATATTATGTCGGAAAAGCGCTATATCTATGGCCGTGCGCAGCTCACGATCTTCAAAAGGCTTGAGCAGGTATCCGAAGGGTCCCGTGATTTTTGCCCGTTCTATGGTCTCTTCGCTTCCATAGGCCGTGAGGTAGACGATGGGAATATCCTGTCGTTTGCGTATGTCCTCTGCCGCTTCTATGCCGTCCATTTTTCCTTTCAGGCGTATATCCATGAGGATCAGGTCGGGGCGAGTCCGCTCCGCATTTTCTATGGCCTCCTCCCCCGAAGAAACGATAGCCGTGACGCTGTAACCAAGGCTCATAAGCCGTCTTTCGATGTCTCTGGCAACAATCCTCTCATCCTCAACGATCAATATGCGTATATCGGACATCTCTCACCTTTTCAACTGACGGTATTTCTTGATACCCCAATACTAAAGTTTTATCGCGTTTCTTTGTTCTTTGCAAGCCACTTGTCGTGACTGGCTGATTCCTAAGTTTACGGCCTTTACATCGCGGGATGTCCGAACTTTTATTGCGCCGCCCGCAATCCGCGCTTCTTAATTCGCCTATCCCTCATGCGCATTCGCGAAGCATGGCGTCTCCAATCAATCTGAGCGGGGTAATCTTATCAACTGCTCCGAGCTTTATGGCCTCTTTCGGCATACCGAAGACCACACAGCTATTCTCATCCTGGGCAATGTTGTAAGCCCCGGCTTCCTTCATTTCGAGCATTCCCCTTGCCCCATCATCGCCCATACCTGTCATGATCACGCCCACGGCGTTCTTGCCGGCGTAGCGCGAAGCCGACCTGAAGAGCACATCGACTGACGGTCTGTGCCTGCATACAAGAGGGCCGTCTTTCACCTCCACGTAGTACCGTGCCCCGCTTCTCTTGAGGAGTGTGTGTTTATTTCCGGGGGCGATGAGCGCCCGGCCTCGTATCACCGTGTCATCGTTCTCCGCCTCTTTGACGCTTATCCTGCATAGCCCGTTCAGTCGGTCGGCAAAGGCACGGGTGAAATTCTCCGGCATGTGCTGCACCACAACCATCCCAGGGGTGTCCTCGGGGAGTGACTGGAGAAGCTCTTTCAGCGCTTCTGTACCCCCTGTGGAAGCCCCGACAACGACGACTTTTTCTGTGGTCTGTATCATGGCTTTGCTCGTATTCTTTGCGATGACCGCATCAGCAGTCAGTTTGGGTTGGACAATCATGGGCTTGAAGGCGGCTTTCTTAAAGTTAGCGCGCGAGGCCGCTTTGACCGCATCACAGATGAGGATTCTTGATTCCTCGAAGAACTGTTTTACTCCG
>DATKMQ010000118.1 GCA_035541755.1 Syntrophorhabdaceae bacterium | reverse complement strand
CCCCTGCGACTCCAGGATATGGAAAGTTTCTTCCTTGTCGCCACCGACCTGACAGGCCAACACACGCTCGAACGGCAAATTCGCCAGTCCCAGAAGATGGAAGCAATCGGTACCTTAGCCGGCGGTATCGCCCACGACTTTAATAATATCCTTGCCGGCATGATCGGTTTTACCGAGATGGTGATGGAAGACATTGCCCCTGACAGCCCTGAGCATAAAAGATTGGAACTGGTGTTGAAGGGAGGCAAGAGGGGACGAGATCTCGTGAAACAGATCCTTGCTTTCAGCAGTCAGGGCGAGCAGGAGAAGAAACCCCTGGCTGTGAGTGAAATCGTTGAAGAAGGACTTAAACTCTTAAGACCCACGCTTCCGTCCACAATTGAAATCGTATCAAAGAGTCTCACCAATGATGACCGGATATTTGCCGATCTCGTGCAGATGCACCAGGTCCTCATGAACCTCTGTACAAATGCAGCCCATGCCATGCGGGAGAAAGGCGGGGTACTGGAATTACAGATCTCGAAAGTCGGTTTCACAGAGCACGATCCCCTGCCGTTTTCCGACATGGTCCCCGGAGAATATGTGGTACTCACCGTACGAGACACCGGCACGGGAATGACCCCCGATATCCTCGATCGGATATTCGATCCCTTTTTTACGACGAAGAAACCGGGGGAGGGAACGGGTCTGGGGCTTTCTGTTATCCATGGTATCGTTCAGAGACACGGCGGTTACGTGGCTGTCGAGAGTGAGCCGGGTAAAGGGACCACCTTCCGGGTGTATCTGCCAAAAATCGAGGAACAAGCCTTCTCCGAGGACAGAGAAGCCCCTGTGGCAACAGGGGGAAATGAACGTATACTTTTTGTAGATGATGAGGATATGCTTGTTGAATTGAATAGGCAGAGATTAACGAGGTTCGGCTACGAAGTTGTTGGCACTACGAGCAGTATGGACGCACTGGACATCTTCCGGAAAGACCCCGATGTATTCGATCTTGTCATAACGGACTACACGATGCCCAACTTGACAGGGATGGAGCTGGCAGCGCAACTGTTGAAAGTGAAACCCTCGATTCCGATTATTCTCTGTACGGGTGACAGCCAGCCCGTCACACCGGAAAGCGCACAGGACGCAGGAATCAACGCCCTCCTCATGAAACCTGCTGGCAGAGAGGGATTGGCCCAGACCATTCGCAACGTGCTCGATCAAAAGACGAAAGAATAATGAGAATGTCTGCACATCTGTCTTTATGTGCCTTGCAATCGCCACTGCCCGATACTACGTTACAAACCGTAATCCTCAGTTTTTCTTAACATGCCCAATGCGCGATTCGTAGGTGAAAGCCTTGACCAATCGTAATCGCAACTGATATTTCTTTCACGTACGAATCTTGCATTGGGCATACCACAAGAAATTGTGAATTATGTGTAGAAAGCGCAGTATAACAATATGGGCATCCCCAACATCTATATATAACTGTATACCTGTCCCGACATCAACCCCGCTGTCACACGATAGGCTGTTTTTCTGTCAGAGCTTTACCCGTTTGTAGAAGAACCGTTTCGCCACCTCTGCTGAAATGATATAGAGAACGACTATAAGAAGGAGCGTCAAGAGATATGGGAACGGTATCGGTGAAAATCCGAAGAGTGTTCCGAGAGGGGTATAAGGCAAAATGATTGTAGCGAGGGCTACAACAAGAGTGGCGGCCAATAAAGCCCCTCCCGGCTTGCTTTTCAGGAAAGGCCCGCGGGTGCGGATGACCAGGACGATCATGGATGCAGAGATAACGGATTCAACAAACCAGCCGGTCCGGAATTCTTTGACCGATGCGTGGAGGATGAGAAGAAGGACACCGAAGGTCAGATAGTCGAAGACCGAACTCAGTAATCCAAAAACAAGCATAAAATTACGGATGAACTTGATATTCCATCTTCGGGGTTGACCGAGCATCTCTTTGTCAACACTGTCGGAGGCGATTGTCATCTCAGGAAAGTCGGTCAACAGGTTCGTGAGGAGAATCTGTTTCGGGAGAAGGGGGAGAAAAGAAAGGAAGAGTGAGGCCCCCGCCATGCTGAACATGTTGCCGAAGTTAGCGCTGGTGGCCATGAAGACATACTTGAGGGTGTTTGCAAATGTTTTCCTCCCCTCCAGCACACCGTTTGTCAGGACGCGAAGGTCCTTTTCAAGAAGTACGATATCGGCCACCTCCTTGGCCACATCCACCGCGCTATTTACTGAAATACCCACATCGGCCGCATGTAGGGCAGATGCGTCATTAACGCCGTCCCCCATGTAGCCGACGACATTTCCTGATTTCCTGATGGCAAGAATAATGCGCTCTTTTTGGTTCGGTTCAATCTCAGCGAAGATATCCACATTGTTGACCCTCTTCATTAAGGCCTCATTACTCATCTCACGAATACTTGCACCGTTCAGTATAGTGCGGTTCGGGAAGCTCATACGCTCAGCGACACTGGCTGCGACAAGTTCACTGTCCCCGGTGATGACCTTTAGCGTGACACCCGATTCTTTGAGGGTTCTGATAATTTCCATGATGCCCTCCTTGAGGGGGTCAAAGAAGACGAGGAAACCAAGAAACGTCATATGGACCTCATCGTCTTTTGTAATAGAAGACTGAGAACCCACATACTTGTATGCAAGGCCCAGTGTCCTGAAACCCTTGCCGCTCAAGTTCCTGAACTGCTGATCGATTTTCTCCTGAAACACCCCTATGTCGGCAACCTTTCCACCTGGCGTTTCGACGGTTGAACACACGGCAAGCACATTTGAAAGGGCGCCTTTTGTGAGCATGAGATGGGTATTGTCCTTCACCACAAGTATAGTCAGACGCTTGCGGATAAAGTCATATGGCACTTCGTCAAGCTTACTCATATGTGAAAGGTCGAACTGCCGGTATTGGCGGATTGCCTCATCAAGGGGGTTTGCAAAACCTGTCTCGTACGAAGCATTGATGTATGCGTAGAGGATGGCCTTTTCACTCTCCTGCCCCTCTACATCGAGGACGGTGTGTAATTGTACCAAGCCCTCGGTCAACGTACCGGTTTTATCGGAACAGAGGACATTCATGCTCCCGAAGTTTTCGATCGATGCAAGTCGTTTTACAATAACCTTGCGATCAGCCATCCGTTTCGCCCCATGGGCGAGGTTGATGCTGATAATGGCCGGAAGAAGCTGCGGCGTGAGCCCCACCGCCAGGGCAAGGGAAAAAAGGAACGACTCTAATACAGGACGATGGAAGTATACGTTGATGGCAAAGATCGATATGATGAGTATCAGTGTGACCTCTAACAGGAAGTAGCCAAAGTGACTGACACCGTGTTCAAACTCCGTTTCCGGCGGCCTGTATTTAAGCTGGTCGGAGATCTTGCCAAACTCTGTATCCATACCGGTGCGGACAACTAGCGCCTTCCCGCTGCCGCTCACAACGTGGGTACCCATGAAAAGTGTGTTTGTTCTCTGGCTGAGAGGAACTGCCTGATCAAGCGTCCCTGCGTCCTTATCCACCGGGAAGGTCTCCCCGGTCAGTGTTGCTTCGTCAACAAATAAGTCTTTGGATTCAAGAATCAGACAGTCGCCGGGTATGATGTTTCCAGCGTTCAACACGACGATATCACCGGGGACTATTTCCTCAATGGATACCTCCTTAATATCCCCTTCCCGGAGTATTGTTGCCCTGATCTGGACAATGGATAGGAGTTTCTGGACTGCACTGGCTGCTCCCTTTTCCTGCCAGAAACCGAGTAGACCGCTAATCAAGACTATTGCCAGTATGATCAACGCATCGGTTGCATCATGCAGCAAAAAAGAGAGCCCTGTCGCAAAAAGTAATATGATAATTATGGGACTCTTGAACTGTGCGAAGAGAAGAGCGAGAGCATCATTTCTTTTCTTTTGTTTCAGAGTATTGTAGCCATAGGCTCGAAGCCGCTTTTGTGCCTCGGTCCAGGTTAAGCCGCCGAGGGTTGTTTGAAGTCCGGCGGCCACGTCATCCGGGGACATGGCCCAGAAGGCATTCAATCCGTTTGCTGATTTACTCATGCTTGAATCATTATAGTTATTCCACACGTTTTATACAATGGCGTATATAAAGGAGCACCTTTGCAATAATATCCTGTAATGATATTTCGTTGAGCGCGGATTATCCTAAATGAAACGTCTACTATACAAAAACTATACAATCAAGGGGTAACGGACTAGATGGGATTTTGTAACTCTTTGATATTTATGGTAGGCGCACGGGGTTTTGAACCCCGGACCTCTACCGTGTCAGGGTAGCGCTCTCCCCCTGAGCTATGCGCCTATTATGATGGGATTTTATAACAAGCGGCTCACCCAAAGTCAAGCACTTAATGAGGCCGAGCCATAGGCGGTGATCTCCCGCCCCACCTCTATTTCTTAAAGACCACATTCCCTTTCGCATCTGCGTCGAGAGAGACTGCATCGCCATCTTTCACTTCCCCTTTCAAGATCATGAGTGCGAGGTTATCCTGGATTTTCTTCTGGATAAGTCGTTTGAGCGGCCGCGCACCAAACACCGGGTCATAGCCCTCCCGTGCTATCAGGTTTTCAAGCTTCGCGCTGTAAGTCAGTGTGACGTTTCGCTCAGCCGCTCTCTTTGTGAGATACGCAAGCTGCAGCTTCACGATCTCTTTGATGTTCTCCTGAGAGAGAGACCTGAAGATGATAATGTCGTCGATCCTGTTTATGAACTCGGGTTTAAAATGTCCCTTCACCGCCTCGGTAACGCGCTTCTTCATCTCATCGTAGTCTTTATCCGTGAGGTCCGTAATCCATTGGCTGCCGATATTCGATGTCATGATGATGACCGAGTTCTTGAAGTCCACCGTCCTCCCCTGGCCATCGGTGAGCCTCCCATCGTCGAGGACCTGCAGGAGCACGTTGAAGACCTCCGGATGGGCCTTTTCCACTTCGTCGAGGAGAATAATCGAATAAGGTCGTCTCCGGATCGCCTCTGTCAGATACCCACCCTCCTCGTAACCCACGTATCCCGGAGGAGCACCGATCAAACGCGATACCGAATGCTTTTCCATAAATTCGCTCATGTCGATCCTCACGATGGCCTGTTCGTCATCGAAAAGGAATTCGGCGAGGGCTCTGGCAAGCTCCGTCTTTCCGACTCCGGTCGGGCCGAGAAAGAGAAAAGAACCCAAAGGACGGTTCGGGTCCTGCAGTCCTGCGCGCGCCCGCCGTATCGTATTGGATACGGCTTCTATGGCCTCATCCTGGCCTATTACGCGCTTATGGAGCCGCTCTTCCATATGGACAAGCTTCTCCATGTCTCCTTCAAGCATCTTTGAAACGGGGATACCCGTCCACTTGGAGACCACCCTGGCAATGTCCTCCTCGTCGACCTCCTCCTTAAGCATCCTGCGCCCCTTCTGGAGCTTAACCAGGTCATCATTTTTATTCTTGAGTTCCTGTTCCAGCCCGGAGATAAGTCCGTAACGGATTTCTGCGACTTTTCCGAAGTCGCCTTTCCTTTCGAGTTCATCGGCCTGCTTGCGCGCCGCTTCGATCTTTTCCTTGATCTCGTTGATACCCATAATGAAGTTCTTCTCCTGCTCCCAGTGCTTTCTCTTGTCCGTAACTTCCTCTTTTAATTCCTTGAGCTCCTGGTCCAGCTTCTTTCTCCGTTCCTTTGAAGCCTCGTCCTTTTCCTTTTTCAGCGCCTCGATCTCAATCTGGAGTTGGATGATCTTCCGGTCCACCTCATCGATCTCCGTGGGCACGCTGTCAATCTCCATCCTCAATCGTGATGACGCCTCATCGATAAGATCGATTGCCTTGTCAGGCAAGAACCTGTCGGTGATATACCGATGCGAAAGGGTGGCGGCCGCTATAATGGCCGGGTCCGTGATGCGAACACCATGGTGAAGCTCATATTTCTGCTTGAGCCCGCGAAGTATAGCGATGGTCTCCTCCACGCTGGGCTCGCCCACGTACACGGGTTGAAAACGTCTTTCGAGGGCCGCATCCTTCTCCACATATTTGCGGTACTCGTCGAGGGTCGTGGCGCCGATGCAGCGAAGTTCTCCCCTGGCGAGAGCTGGTTTCAGCATATTGGACGCGTCGACCGCCCCCTGGGCGCCTCCGGCACCCACAATCGTATGAAGCTCATCGATAAAAAGGATGATGGTGCCTTCCGCTTCATCGATCTCTTTCAACACCGCTTTGAGCCGGTCTTCAAATTCGCCCCGATATTTTGCCCCGGCAAGGAGCGCCCCAAGATCAAGGGAAAGGACCCGTTTGTTCTTTAGGGTTTCCGGGATATCTCCGCTAATGATCCTCTGGGCAAGACCTTCCACGATAGCCGTCTTTCCCACGCCGGGTTCGCCTATGATCACAGGGTTATTCTTAGTTCTTCGGGAGAGGACCTGCATGACACGGCGTACCTCTTCGTCCCGTCCGATCACGGGGTCAAGCTTCCCTTTTCGTGCTTCTTCCGTCAAATCTCTGCAGTACCTCTGAAGCGCCTGATACTTCTCTTCGGGCGCCTGGTCCGTTATCCTCTGCGTTCCTCTGATATCCTTAAGCACCGCGTAGATGCTGTCCTTGGTCACGCCGTGATTTTTGAGAATCTTCGAGGCCGCCCCGTCTTTTACCTCGCTCATGCCTATGAGGAAATGCTCCGTGCTTACATAGTCGTCCTTCAGACGTTCTGCCTCGGTGAATGCCATATCCAGGGCCTGTTTAAGATGTGGTGAAATATAGACCTGCGTTGAACCTTCCACGCGCGGCACCTTTTGCAGGGCCCGGTCGACTTCCCCCCCGATTGCATCGGGTTTTGCACCAAGTTTTTCAAGCAGGGGCCTGATGATCCCCTCTTTTTGTGTGACGAGCGCGGAGAGGAGGTGCTCGTTCTCAACGGCCTGGTGTCCCAGGGACTCGGCCTTTTTCTGCGCCTCAGATAATGCCTCCTGAGCCTTTATAGTCAGTTTTTCCCAGTTCATACCGTCACCTCATCTATACGTATTCATCGTCCATTTCAAGCGAAGGGCGGCTCTGCAATCCCCCCTCACGCTGTTCTCAAACCATTTGGTTTTCATAATATAATCACGATCTTTTGAAAATCAACCCGGTGCGTTACGCTCGCTTTCTCCGGTCGGCACCCTGATGCCGCGTGTCCGGTCACGCCTATTCGACGATGCTTCACTATTTACGCGGGATGAGGGTGCCGCAGCTTATTTCACCGGGTAATTCTCTCCAACTTGCCCGAAGCAATTATATCGTGTTACATATAGACATTACTTTACGCGGAGGCTGGCCATGGCATATAAAGAGATTCTTTACACTGTGGCGGATCGGGTTGCCACCATCACACTCACTCGGTCACCCCGTAGGCATGACCGGGGCACGCCTCATTGTGCCCCTGATACACGAGATGAGACGTAGAGGTGTGCGTTACGGTGGGGCCTCGCTCTGCGGCGGCGGCGGACCGTCAACCTCCATGATTCTGGAAGCGTACCCCGATTAGTTTGAGGGACAACAGAAGAATGCTGAGTCGCACTTAAAATGCGCCTGATTCGAGATAGGTAACGATCGTTAAGGAGATGATTTATGGCGAACGAGACGGTACTATTCGAGAAGGAGAAGGCGGTCGGGCTCATCGTCATCAACCGGCCGGACAAGAGAAATGCGTTGAACGTGAGCGTTTTTCAGGAACTCAACGAGATTCTCGGCAGGATTGAGAAGGACGATACAGTGAGGTCTATTGTGGTAACTGGCGCCGGATCGGCCTTTGTGGCAGGTGCAGATGTGAACGAGCTTCTTGCTCATGACACGCTTAACGGTTGGTCCGCTTCCCGTTTCAGCCATTCTGTCTTCAACCGGCTTGAGACGCTTCCCAAACCTTCTGTGGCGGCCATCAACGGAGTCGCGTTCGGAGGAGGATTAGAGCTGGCATTATCCTGCACGCTGCGGGTCGCATCAAAAGAAGCCAAACTGAGTTTGCCTGAATTAAGCCTCGGGATAATGCCCGGACTTGGCGGAACGCAAAGACTCATGCGTACTGTGGGCTACGCAAAGGCCATGGAACTTTTGCTCAGAAGCTTGATCATAGATGCCGCGGAAGCCCTGAGAATTGGCCTGGTACATGAGGTGACAAGCGGGGAAGAGGTACTCGGTAAAGCGCGCGAAATAGCAGAACACCTCGCGGGTTTGAGCCCCATGACGGTGCGCCTTACCATGGAACTCATGCGATACAGCCAGAATCAGGGATTCGAAACCGGATTGGCCATGGAGTCGGCCCTTGCGTCGTTAACCGTGTCGTCAAATGATGCCAAAGCACTGCTCGAGAAATTCCTGACCAGGGGAAAAACGAAGTGATGGGCCTGAGCCATTTCATAAGAAGGATCGATCAAGGCGCGAGTTCGTAGCGCAACTTTCAAAATCTTCGCACTTAAGTATTTA